>SOKD01000301.1 GCA_004376305.1 Candidatus Cloacimonadota bacterium
CTCAGTTGGTTAGCGCGCACGCCTGATAAGCGTGAGGTGGGTGGTTCAACTCCACTCAGGCCCACCAATTCATTTCTCTAAATCACATATTAAGAATAGCGAAACAGTACTTAACCATTTCTGCCTGTATAATGGAGGGCAAATGAATAAGATATACACTCTTGCTGTTATTCTCATCATCTCTGTTTGTTTTCTTCACGCAACAGAAACAAGAATAGGCGCACTCGGTTCAGAAAACCAATTCATCATGGATGATTCAAACATCTTCCGGTACCCCTCTGCTCTGGAACGTTTTGTTGAGCGAGGAATCGTTGAATATGGTTTGCATCCCTATGCTGATTCACTTGCCTATTTCTCATTACTCAAGGAAATTGGCAGACTCGGTAATATTGGTCTTGTTTTCGGCAAAACAGGAATACCTGCCCTCCCCACCACATCCTCTCAAACGCTCGTAGTGCAGCCTGATGCACTCATCACACTTCTCTATTCGTTAAGAATTAAGGAATCTGTCAGTGTCGGAATATCCACTGGATACGGCACTGCTGTTATACAGGATGACGAAGAAGGAACAGCGAATGACATGACGAATGAATCGAATGTTTCCGCAGCCACTGCAAGTCTTTCATATTTCCTCGGTGAACAAGAGCACCTTGTTGAATTGTCCGGAGGTGCGCAGAAATATGATTTTACATACTCCCTGGGAGACAATTTTTCTTTTACAAACGATAACAAAATGTCAACAAACTTTGATGGAAGATTCTTTTATCTTGTAAATGACTATGTGAGCCTGATCCCCTTCTTTTCATATTCAACACTCGACTTAAGTTCGAAGGAGATGGTTTCTTCGGTCCAAACAGCGGTTCAAAGATTAACAACCTCAACCAAGGCGGGATTGGGTATAAATATCATCCCTTTTGATGAAAATAAGGTTTTTATTGGTGTGCTTTACAATCACGTTACGTATGAGCAATCTACTACCACCTACGATACAACAGTAAGCAAAACAAGCTTCCCCGCATTCATTGCATCCCTTGAGTCAGACATTAAATCATGGCTTACGGTTCGTGCGGGAATGAATAAATCCCTTATCATGAATGAATTACGATCAGAGAATGGAATTACAAGCGTACTGACAAACAAAACTGCGCCTCTTAACCTGAACCTTGGTCTTCGATTGAAATGTGGTTCTCTCGAGGTGGATGCTATTTTGCATGAAGACATACCTTTTACCCACGGTTTTCTCATGAGTGGCACAGAAAATCCTATCTTCACCAGAATTAGTGCAACGTACTTGTTTTAGGATTGAGAAAGGGGATGTAGCTCAGTTGGGAGAGCACCTGCCTTGCACGCAGGGGGTCGGCGGTTCGAGCCCGCTCATCTCCACCAAACTTGAGGGGGACGTCAGTCCCCCTTTTTCCTCCCGCCTTGGTAAGGAGTAGCGAAAAGATAACAAATGTACAATGTACAATGGCAAAGCAGATCCCGATTTAGGTGGAAAGGAAGCGTGGTATGCTGCTCTTAAGGATCTCCATTACCAATTCATCGTACGACATACCTATCTTCCCCGCTTCAGCAGGTAAATCAGATATCTCTGTCATTCCCGGAATGGTATTTATCTCAAGAACATACGGTATCTCATTGTCCTTCACTACATAATCAACCCGAGAAAATCCACTACATCCAATGATTCTGTGTGTTTCCACTGCCATCAACTCTATATGTTTAATCACGTTTTTGCTCAGCCGAGCAGGAATGATAAATTCGGTCATTCCTTTCGTGTATTTTGCTTCATAATCATAGAACTTATTTTTCGGAACAAGCTCAAGCGTAGGAAGTGCATATGCGTCTTTACCAGAGTTGAGAACACCGCACGTAAGAATCATCCCATCGATATGCTGCTCCACGAAAAACGTTCCAAACGTCTTTCGTTCTTCCAGAAAGAGCTCTCTCATTTCTTCCTCATCAGTCAAAATCCTGGCTCCAACGCTTGAGCCTTCTTCGGCGGGTTTCATAAATAAGGGGAAACCAACTGTCTTAATTGCCTGCTGTACGGCTTCGTCTATTTCCATCCATTCTTCAATAACAAAAAAATGTGGTGTCAGAATCCCCTCTCTCAGAAGAATCCGTTTTGTCATAATTTTATTCATTGCAATGGCTGATGCAAGGAGCCCGCTTCCCGTATACGGAACACCCAAAAGATCAAGCATACCCTGAACAGTGCCATCTTCACCGGGCTTTCCATGAAGGATATTGAAAACCACATCAACCTTCTTTTTGGCAATGATTGAAGCTAAATCCCTGTTCATATCAATTGATACTACATCATATCCCTGCCGTTTCAGGGATGCCAGAATATTTCTGCCAGATAAAAGGGATATTTTTCTCTCACTTGACCAACCTCCCATCAAAACCCCAATCCTCTTATTTCTGAAGAAATCCTTCATACTGCCTCCTTACTCCAACTGCAGTACCGCGGAAAACTTAAGCACAGAGAACACAGAGCCCGTTCAATAGTATTCATCTCCTGGCCAACCTCACAAGTTCCTGCATCGCTTCAACAGCGCCTTTCTGCAGAAGCTCACCAACACACTCTTTCGCTTTTTTAAAATCCATGCCGGGCGGCGTAATGGATATACCAAATGATCGTGCATCAGAAAATTGTTTCTCAGCACTCTCTGTAATTTTTCCTGCAAGCACAATAACAATGATCCCTTCTTCCCTACCTGCTGCAAGTACACGTTGTACTACCTTTCCATATCCGGTAAGACTATCAAAGCTTCCCTCTCCAGTTATAATTGCTTCGCTTCCTTTCACCTTCTCAATGAATTTCGCAAGCCTAAAGAAGAGTTCTGTTCCATCCCTCAATTCAGCTCCCAGAACTCCATACAAACCAGCACCAATCCCCCCTGCTGCTCCCCCTCCCTTTATTGTTGTTACATCTCTATTAAAATCGGACTTTATCACCTCCGCAAGATTATGCACTGCATCTTCCATAAATGGTGCATCCTCATCCTTAAGACCCTTCTGTTTTCCATAGGTAAAGACAGCACCTTCATCCCCCAGGAGAACATTATTCACATCAGCTGCAACAATGATGCGAGCTTGCGGCCCGTCTTCAGGGACCATGGTTATGTCG
>SOKD01000288.1 GCA_004376305.1 Candidatus Cloacimonadota bacterium
GGAACACGCTCAGGTGATATAGACCCGGGGATAATAGGATATATTTCGGAAAAAGAAGGGATTACCGCCCCCCGGATAATTTCAATTCTCAACAGAAAAAGCGGAATTTTTGGAATTACAGGAAAATATACCGATAGGAGAGACATTGTCGAAGCTATGAAAAAAGGAAATAAAAGGGCAAAACTGGCTTTCTCCATCGAAACATACCGAATAAGAAAGTACATCGGTGCCTACATGGCATCACTGCAAACTGTTGATGCAATTGTTTTTACTGCAGGTGCGGGCGAAAAATCTTCGGAGCTGAGAGAAGCATCACTCAATGGTCTCGAAAAATTTGGCATAAAACTCGATCCGAAAAAAAACAACAAAGCAACAAGCAGAAATATTGAATCTATTATATCTTCAGACGATTCAGAAATTAAGGTTTTTGTTATACCAACTGATGAAGAGATAGTTTTTACAGAAGATGTGGTTGCAATACTCAAAGGTAACTATACCGGCCCGCATACTTATAAGTACATATTTGAATATTCATCGTACCGCAATAAGCTTCGGGAAGAAGCGTATAAAAAAGAAAGGAAAGTGAATGAATAAAATCGTAAAAAAACAAAAACTCGCAGACGGGATAAACCTCTTTGAAATTGAAGCTGCATTGATTGCCCGAAAGAGAAAACCAGGGCAATTTGTAATTCTTAGATTGGATGAAACCGGCGAACGTATTCCCCTCACGATCGCGGATGTAAATAGAGAAAAAGGCACTGTAACAATTATCGTTCAGGTTGTTGGAAAGACAACAGAACAGCTTGGAACACTCGGTGAAGGCAATTCCATTCTCGATGTTGTTGGACCTCTTGGACAACCAACGTATATAAAAAAGTTTGGAACCGTTGTTGCCGTTGGCGGCGGCGTGGGACATGCAGTCTGCTACCCTATCGCGCGGGGGATGAAGGATGCAGGAAACTATCTTATTTCAATAATTGGAGCACGCAACAAAAAACTTGTTATTCTTGAAGAAGAAACGAAAAGCTTCTCTGACGAATTGTACATCACCACTGATGATGGTTCCTATGGAAGAAAGGGTTTTGTAACAGATCAATTAAAGGAAATCATCGAATCAGGGAAAAAAGTGGATCTTGTCCTTGCATCAGGTCCGGCAATTATGATGAAGTTCGTTTCTTTGATGACAAAGGAATACCGTATTAAAACAATTGTAAGCCTTAATTCCATCATGATCGATGGCACCGGGATGTGCGGCGTCTGTCGTGTTGAAGTTGGAGGGAAAACAAAATTTGCCTGCGTTGATGGACCCGAATTTGATGGACATGAAGTTAACTACGACCTCCTTATGAAAAGACTGGCATCTTACAAGGAAGAGGAAAAACTCGCTCATGAATGCTACCTGAAAACGATGGCAAACAGTGAGCCAATAAACTAACGGATGGATGTTAATGTATCCATTTACGAAATGAAAAAAGAAGACAATTAAATGAAAAAAAAGAAAAAAAAGAAAAGGGCACCACGCCAGGAGATGTCGCGGCAAGATGCAAAACAAAGAGTTAAGAATTTCAATGAGGTGGCTCTCGGATACTCGATAGAAGCCGCTATTCTTGAAGCAAGCCGGTGCATCGGTTGTCCAAAACCAAAATGTGTTGACGGATGCCCCGTATTTGTGGATATTGCCGGATTCATCAGCCTGATACAGGAAAAGAAATTTGTCGAAGCATCGAGAAAAATTAAACTAACGAACGTTCTTCCGGCAATTTGCGGACGTGTTTGCCCACAGGAAACACAATGTGAAATCGAATGTGTACTTGGGAAGATTGATGAGCCAGTTGCAATAGGACGGCTGGAACGATTTGTTTCCGACTATGAAGCGGAAGCCGGAGAGATTGAAATACCAGCACGACCCGACCCCAAAGGTAAAAAAGTTGGTGTTGTTGGTTCCGGACCCGCTGGACTTACCCTCGCAGGAGAACTTGCCAAGATGGGCTATGGTGTCACCATTTTTGAAGCGCTCCACAAACCCGGGGGAGTACTCGTTTACGGCATCCCTGAATTCAGGCTTCCGAAAGCAATTGTTGCACGTGAAGTTGACTTTATTGAAAAACTTGGAGTTGAAGTTAAAACAAATTTCGTTGTTGGAAGAACAGCATCGGTTGAAGATTTTTTCAATCAGGGTTACGATGCTATCTTCCTCGGGTTGGGTGCCGGTTTACCCTGGTTTCTTGATATCCCGGGTATAAATCTCGTTGGTATCTACTCAGCAAACGAATTCCTGACCAGGAACAATCTCATGAAGGCATACCTTTTCCCCGAATACGATACACCTATTAAGGTCGGTAAAAAGGTTGTAGTGATAGGCGGTGGAAATGTGGCAATGGATTCGGTAAGAACTTCACTCCGCCTTGGTGCCGATGAAACGCATATCATCTATAGAAGATCGAGAAAGGAGCTACCCGCAAGAGAAGAAGAAATAGAAAATGCTGAAGCGGAAGGTGTCATCTTTGATTTTCTCGTTAACCCGGTTGAATTTCTTGGAGATGAAGAAGGTCGCATTAAAGCAATGAAACTCATCAGAATGGAACTTGGAGAGCCCGATTCCAGCGGAAGAAGAAGACCGGTCCCCATCGAAGGAAGTGAGTTTGAATACCGGTGCAATACCTGTGTTATTGCAATCGGACAAGGAGCAAATCCGCTCGCACTCAGCGCCATCGAGGGACTGAAGCTCAACAAATGGGGATATATTGAAGCCGATTGGGATACGACAAAAACCTCGGTAAAAGGTGTTTTTGCCGGTGGTGATATTGTCACAGGCGAAGCAACAGTGATCGAGGCAATGGGATTCGGAAGAAGAGCATCAATCGCCATAGACAAGTACCTCAGCACAGGAGAATGGTAACAGGTAAGAATAGAATTGCCACTAGTGTAATGTTCCTTAATTATGTTTACTGTCATTCCTTCGCTTCTCTTGAGGGCAGGTTTGAAAAAGGTGTCATTCTGAGTAATCCTTTCTCTATTGACTCTGGAGGAATCTCTGACATGGATAAAACCGAGATTCTTCGGGCTTCTTATGAAGCCCTCATTCTGGGCATAAAGGTCA
Source organism: Candidatus Cloacimonadota bacterium (assembly GCA_004376305.1). Taxonomy (GTDB): domain Bacteria; phylum Hydrothermota; class E44-bin80; order E44-bin80; family E44-bin80; genus SOKD01. The sequence continues at coordinate 3,101 of SOKD01000288.1, forward strand.
TGAAATGTTGTTGACAAAATACATAATATATTAT
>SOKD01000386.1 GCA_004376305.1 Candidatus Cloacimonadota bacterium
AAAACTGGCAAAATGCCTTGGTTATATACAAGCAGATGATATTCTTTACTTGACAAAACGAGAAAATGATAATGTGTAATAAATGACAAGCAAATATTTTCGCATTAAAAAACGGGGCATAAAGTAAGAAGTTTTTTTTATGGAAGGCAACAAGGATTCCATAACGAAAAAACACTATGGTCTTTCCTAAATATTTCCAAATAGGGTTTTTCATTGTATTCCTTTCTTGTTTCTCCTATGGGGATGACAATGGGAGTTTTGCCGATACGCTTTTCGAGACGGGTGATTATCTGAGGGCAATTGGTGAGTATAAGAGACAGCTATTTTTTTCGTCCGATACCTGCGGTGCGCATTTCTATGCTTTTAGAATTGCTGAGTGTTATAGAAAACGAAAGCAGTATAGTACAGCAAGAATGCTCTATGATAGGATTATTGTACGGGGAGAAATTGGAGATGACCTTGAGAGAAAGATTATCATTGGTTTATCAAAATGTTCCATTAATGCAGGTGAAATAGAATTTTCTCGGCTGCTGTTGGATGAATTCAGCGCAAAACATGATCAGTCAGATTCAGTCAGTTATCTACGGGGAATTGGATATGTTAAGGAGAGAAACTGGGAGCGTGCAGAACTGGAATTGAGCAAAATCACCGATCATGTACTTAAAGAGCAGGCGATGGATTTATTAACAGAGACTTCCAAAAAGGGTTTTAAGGACCCAAAAACTGCGTTACTACTCTCCCTATTCATTCCCGGTGCAGGGCAGGTATATGCTTCAAACTACGTGAAGGGTTTTATCTCATTTGCGCTCAATGCAACGTTAGGTTATCTGACGTATCGGGCAGGAAGTGATGGAAGAGAGATGGATGCTTTTCTTATTGCCTATTTTGGACTGCAGCGTTTCTATTTTGGAAATCTGGAGCAAGCGAGAAAGTTTTCACTTGAACATAATGAGAAGATTCTTGATAGGATTGTAGTCGAGTAGGAATCAATGATTGTCTTCGACTATCTTCTTAATGCATTAACGAATACACTGAAAAGCATCCTTTTGTTTCTGCCCGTTATAGCTTCCTGCACCATTATTGAAATACTTTCAACAGTGGCAAACAGGGGATTTGCGCGCAGATTTGGCTGGTGTGGAGTATTGCCTCTGGCAATTATTGGAACGCCCATTCATGAATTGAGCCATGCGATAGTTGCGCTGTTAACCGGGCACAGAATACAGGAACTGGTGCTTTTTAGACCAAATTTCCTTACCGGTGAGTTGGGACATGTAAAACATTCCTGGAATGAGAAAAACCCCTTTCATCGATACATTTCGAATCCTCTCATTGCAATTGCCCCCTTTTTTGGCGGCTCAATAATATTATTTCTCCTCACCAAACTTCTTATGCCACAACTCATTAAAAGCAATACGCTTCCCTTGTTTTCCAGCGGAATAATTACAAATGTTGCTCAGTTTAAGATGTATGTCACCGGTCTCCTTATAAGAACAGGTACGATGTTGAATGTGTTCTTCAGCTGGAGGAATTTTTTGAACTTCAGATTCTACCTTTTTGTTCCTCTTGCTTTCGGGATCAGTCTTCATCTTTCACCTTCACGTCAGGATTTTGCACATTTCTGGTCATCGATCTTTGGTGTACTCTTTTTTCTTTTCATCCTGAATCTTGTTTTCCCCCAGTTTGTTGGATTTCTCGAAATTAATTTAGTACCGTTTCTTTTAAATCTCCACCCCCTTCTTTCTCTTTCTGCATTTTTTTGCTTAATTGCCGTTCTTTTTTCTCTTATCCTCTTTTTTCTCTGAGGGTTTTTAATAAGACGGGAAACTGTTCAAAGAGTTCCGATAAAGGTCAAATAACTTGACTAAAGAGTCACTTTACTGTATACATTTCGGAACAAAATGCTTATTGTCCAGGATAACTATGAAGGTAGTTTGCTGTACGTTCAAAGTTGCTTTTAATAGTGGAATAATCCGGATTCGATAATGGAAACATTTGTATATGCTTTCTTTCTTGTTGGATTGGCTGTGTTTTTTGGCTATGTTACTCATCGTCTCAAACAACCGAGAATTATCGGAGAAATATTTGCGGGTATTATCCTCGGTCCCGTTTTCTTATTTCTGGCGACATACCTGTTTCATGAGGGACATAATGTTCATCTTTTCTTATCCACCAAATATGCAAGCACGAAACTGATTTCCCTGGTAGATTTTGCCGGTATAATGATTATGTTTGGTGCTGGACTGGAAACAGACCTGTCCGCGTTGTTTGCTTCCGCAAAACATGGATTATTAACCGCTCTGGGTGGGGTCGTAATTCCCTTTTCCCTTGGTTTTATCGTAGCCAAATACCTTCTTCACCTGGAACTTCTTGGTTCTCTTTACATCGGCGCAGCAGTTTCGATTACTGCAGTTGCTCTCAGTGTTGCAACACTTGTTCAATTGAAAAAACTATCCACGAAAGTTGGAATGACCATTGTGGTTGCAGCGGTGCTGGATGATATTATTGGCGTGATGATACTTTCCGTTATTATGAATATGACAAGAGGTGATGGGTCGTTCTCCATCAGGCACATTGTTATTATGATTTTAATTGCAGCGGTTTTTGTCATTGTTAGTGTTCTACTTGGATATTATGGAAAGAGAGTGAGAAAGTATTTCGGGTCAGTGATGAAAGCACCACAGCAAAGGTTTTCCATTTTTGTTCTCTTCCTTTTTCTCTTTGCAATTATATCCCACTTCGCAGGGCTTCACCTTGTTATCGGAGCATTCTTAGCCGGGCTCATTATTGGCCCTTACTTGAAACATTCTGAAAAGGAAAATTTCAGTAATTGGATATGGGGTTTTTTCGCACCCCTTTTCTTTGCCTGGGTTGGGTTCTCAGTTCAATTCTCGACAGGTGCTTTTGGAATTACACTGGTCTTGATTGTTGCGACAGCATTTATTGGAAAGATAGTTGGGGCGGGAGGGGGGGCTTTGTTGTCAGGTTTGCGTCCCGCAGAAGCACTTGCTGTTGGATTCGGGATGAATGGTAGAGCTGCGGTTGAACTTATTATTGCAGAAATTGCTCTGAGAAATGGGGTGATAAATAAGAGCATTTTTTCGGCAGTTGTTTTTATGGCAATTCTCTCAGC
>SOKD01000220.1 GCA_004376305.1 Candidatus Cloacimonadota bacterium
CATCGGGAGTTTATTTTGTAAGGTTTGCCGCAGGTGACTACGTCCACACCGGGAAGATGCTTATGGTCAAATAGTCAAAACGTAAACCATAGACACAATAAAGGGGTAGACACAAGTCTACCCCTTCCCCTTTCGTTCTCATGGTGATGTCGCAGCAACAACGATGGTGTCGCATCTGCGGTTGAATGCTCTCCTGAAACATCTTGACAGAAAATGGTATTTTGATTATAGTACGAGCATGAATAAACTTGATGACATCAAAGCTGTACTCTTTGATGTTGATGATACACTTTTCGATCGAAAAACTGCAGTAAGAAAAGCTTTATTGCGTACCGTCGACAATATTCCTGATCTGTTCTTAAATATCCCCGAAGAAAAAATATTTTTGGCATTCCATGAGGCTGATGAGTATGCGCAGCTTGAGTTTAATAAAGGTATTTCGGGAGATGCGGTTCGTGATCTAAGGAGCAGAGCATTTCTTAGAATCCTGAATTTGCCTGAAGAACTGAGCAGGCAAATAACAGAGCAATACATCGGGGCATATCCTGATGTGAGTTCTCCAATCCAGGGCGCAGGCAAGGTTGTTGAGAAGCTCTCTGAGAAATTCGTTCTTGGGATTATCACGAATGCCTTCCCTGATATTCAATACCACAAGCTTGAAGGAATCGGCGTGAGGAAATTCTTCCAGATTATCCTTGTATCTGAAGAAATAGGCATGAGAAAGCCTGATACAGCAATCTTCTTACGAGCGGCGCATTTGTTAAGAAAAGAGCCTTTCGAATGTCTTTTTGTCGGAGATTCCTACAATACAGATATTATTGGAGCCAAGAAGAGTGGAATGAAAGCATGCTGGTTCAATTGTGATAACAAACGGGTTCATGATGAAACTGTAAAGCCTGATCTGGAAATTACCACCCTTTTTCAACTTCTCAACATCCTCAGACCAAATCTCCGCGGGTAACATCCGAACAAAAAATAATTCAGACAATTTGCACTATGTTTTCTGTTGACATTGTACACTATTTTGATTATAATGGGCTATACTTCTTCGTCAACGTGAAGGGAGGACTGGATGGAAAATGAAGATAAAAAAATGGAAGAAATCCTGGAAAAAGGGGTAGAATACTTAAAGGATGGTCAATTCCAAGAAGCAATTGGAGTGTTTGAAAAACTTATTGCGGCTGATGAAAATGATGCTGTGGCGCATTTTAATCTTGGACTTGCCTGTATGCGGATAGCGCGGGAGGATATTGATAAAGAAGAGTTGTACGAAAAGAAAACAGATGAAGAAGGGTGGATACTGAGAGCCATTGCAGAGTTCAATAAAGTTCTTGATATTGAGCCGGACAATGGGGAGGCAAGGGAAAATATTGCAGTGTTAAATAAACTTCTCAATATGGGAGTATGAGAACAAGAGGTAGAAAACAGGGAATAGATGACAGAGGGCATTCTGATTGTGGCGCAGCAGGAAGTGGTCTGCGCTTTTTTGCTACCGGGTGCCGATGGTTCGCAGAAAAATGGGAACCCCGAGTTACTTTTATTGTTTAAATAATATATATGATCTGTAAAATAAAGAGAGAAATGAAACGTATCGCAGCACTACTGTTTCTGGTCATGATGTACCTGCCGCCAATCATACTCTGTGGGCAGCAAAGTGACCTTGTGCTGGCAGAAAAACTCATGAATGAAGGGTTGTATGAGTTAGCATATGATGAATTCATAGAGTTTGCGGAGAGAAATGATGATTCACCGGATGTGGCGAAAGCTTACTATCTGGCATATGACTGCCTCTTTCTGCAGGGAAGATATGACGATGCAGTTTTAAAATTCAAGCAATTCATTCGCACATTTCCTCTCTCTCCATTTGCTGCTTTTGCCCATGAAAGAATGGGTGAGATATATGTAAAAAGCAAGCATTACAAGAAAGCAAAGGGAGCATTTGAAACCTTTCTTAAAATTTATCCTGAGAATGAAAAAGCTGAGGATGCCCTGTTCTGGCTGGGTGAAGCACATTACAATTTAAAGGAGTACGAAAAGGCACGATACTACTACAAACTGTGTATAGAGCAATTTCCAAAGGGTACGTTTTACGATTATGCACTCTTTTCATTGGGGTACAGTTATCGTGATGAAAAAAAATATGACGTTGCAGAACACTTTTTTAATACACTCATAGACAGCCTTCCCAAAAGTTCACTTGTGCAGGAAGCACATATGGCGATCGGTGAAATGCATTTTGAGAAGAAAGCCTACAACAGTGCATTGAGCGTTTTCAGTCAATACAGAGAGCGGTATCCGAAAGGTACATTTTTTGATAAATCCTTGCTTTATACCGGAAGGATACACCTGAAAAAGAGAGAGAACGAAGCAGCCATTACTGCATTTCAAACGCTCATTGAAAAATTTCAAAACTCGCAATACAAAAATCCTGCGCTTTACTATGTTGCCTGGATACATTTCGAGCAGAATAATTACAATAATGCTCTTCAGTATTTCACTTTGGTTGATAAAACAAGTAAACTCTACTACCCATCGTTTTACTGGAGCGGCATTATCTATGAACGGCAGGGCAGGAAAGATGATGCTTTGAAGCAATTTATGCAACTCTCTGTGATGAAGGGTGCCGGCGTTTACAGAAATGATGCTCTCTATGAACGAGCAAGAATTGCATACGAGGAAAAAGAATCTCAGAAAGCGGATAGTCTTGTTTCCGTTCTTGGTGGGACTGACAGAAAATGGAAGGCACTGCTATTAAAAGGAAACAACTTTTTTGAGAAAGAACAGTTTGCAGAAGCAATGGAAATTTATACCGGCATTGTGCGCTCCGAAGCAAACGGAGTGCGGAAGGACGCGATCTATCGTCTTGCATCTTCCCTGTATAAAACAGGAGATTTTAAGAAGGCTGAAGAGTATTTTAACGTGTACCTGACCAATTATCCGGATGGAGAGGATAGAAAAGAAGCGATGCTGCTTTTTGCCGAGTGTGCGTATAAATTGAAGAAATGGAAGGATGCACTCGAACGCTATAGAAATGTGAAAGAGCAGTTTCCAGAAACCAAAGAGGAAAAGCTGGCGCTGATGGGCGAAGGATGGACGCTTTCGAAATTAGGGCGTGACA
>SOKD01000191.1 GCA_004376305.1 Candidatus Cloacimonadota bacterium
GATTGAGTATCTTTACAGTTACAGGAAAAACCATCTTTCAGAAAGAAATCGTTCTTGATGCGGGATTTAACAGCATTTACTGGGATGGCAGGGATGGAGATGGTGATAGAATAGCGAACGGTGTGTACTTCTACAAGGTGAAAGCACGTGCAACTGGTAATCAGGGCTATTCCGGCAAAGAAGGTGTTGCAGAATACAGAGGAAAAATTGCAATAGCGCGGTAATCATAACATTTGGTGTCCAAATTCCTTTTTTGCTTGACATTTATTGATTTTATTGGTAATAATGAGAGGCTAAGTAGTTTGAAAAGGAGGTAATAATGAAGAAATTGCTATTTGTATCATTGATCTCTATTCTTTTGCTATCAATGTTAACTCTTTCACTCCATGGTTTTGCATCTGAGGCGGGAGCGATATTTTTGACCATATATCCTGGAGCGCGTCCAAATGGTATGGGTGCAGCTTTTGTCGGATTGGCTGACGATGCATTGGCAACTTACTATAATCAAGGCGGGATGGCGTTCATCGAGAATACTAATTTTTACCTGATGCACTCCAACTGGCTTCCGGGGCTCTATCCTGATATGTATTACGATGTTGCTTCGGTTGTCAAACCCATTCCGGGTTGGGGAACGGTAGGAGGAAATATCATTTATCTTACAACCGGTGAAACAGAAGCAAGGGATGAACAGGGAGTTCCAGTTGGAAAATTCAGGACATTTGATGTTTCATTTTCATTAGGATATGCAACAAAAATGATTGATAATTTGGGTCTTGGTGTTGGAGTTAAATTCATCTACAGTTTTCTTGCTCCCCCAGATATTGTTGAGAAAGTGCTGCATATGCGCGGGGGAACAGGTATGAGTTGGGCGCTTGATATTGGTACGCTTTACAAGACACCACTACCGGGTTTGAGTGCTGGTGCATCATTGCAAAATATTGGTCCCTCTATTCAATATGCACAGAGCGGAAACAAAGATCCATTGCCAAGGACTTTAAGAATGGGCGTTTCCTACAAACTTTTCAATACAAAAATGAACAAATTGATATTCCTTGCTGATATTACAAAAATAATTGTTAACTGGAGTGGGGATTTCGCGAAGGAAAATGAAGACACATGGAAATCGATTGGAATGGAATACACATATTTTGAACTTTTAACAGGAAGAATTGGATATTTCAAAGATTCTGCCGGAAGAAGGATTGGTCTTACGTACGGTGGAGGAGTGCAATTTCAGAATCTGAAGTTTGATATTGGTGTGGATGATGAGCTGTACGAATTTCCGACTGCAAATTACCGATTCTCGCTTTCGTATGCATTTTAAAATGGAAGGTATTCTTCTCGTCAATAAACCAAAAGGACCAACCTCCTTTCACATAATCAAAAAATTAAGAAGAGTAACCGGTGTAAGGAAGATCGGACATGCAGGAACTCTGGATCCTGATGCTCGCGGTTTACTTCTTGTTGCATTTAACAAAGCTACGAAATCAATTCAACTTCTTCAACAGCTTCAGAAAGAATATGTGGCAAAGATACTGCTGGGTATCAGAACAGACACCGATGATGTTTCCGGAAAGGTATTATCAAGAAATTCGGTTCCACCAATATCAAATGATGCAATGAAACGTGTGCTGGCAGATTTTGTGGGGCGAATACAACAGGTACCTCCAAAGTTTTCAGCAGTTAAATATAGAGGGGAGAGAGCATATAAGCTTGCCCGGGAGGGAAGGGATTTCACGCTAAAAGCAAAAGAAGTGAGTATCTCTGTTCTCAGCATTCTGTATTACGAAAATCCATTCCTCAGAGTTATTGTTGAGTGTTCGAAAGGAACCTACATGAGAGCAATTGCAAGAGATGTTGGAGAAATGCTTGGTTGCGGAGGGACGCTCTTCTCGCTTCTGAGAAGACGCATTGGTGGGTGGAACTTGCGTGAAGCTCTCCGCGACGATCAACTTATGGACAGGGAGGTTATTGAGAATCACTTAATTTCTCTGAAGAATTTAAAAACTTTGTTATCAGGGATGGTTATGGCGCATAGTGGGGTTTGTTCGATTGCATGAGAATTGTAAAGGGATTTAAGAAAGAAAAGCTATTTACAGATAGGAATTTTGTTTCGATAGGAAGTTTTGATGGAATTCATATTGGTCATCAAGCAATCCTTTGCAAGGTAAGGGAACTCACTTATGTCAACAAGGGAAAAGGTATTGTGGTTACTTTTGATCCTTTACCCAGGGAGTTTTTTTGCAAGGAAAACCTGAAAGTGATCACCACGATAGATGAGAAACTAAAAATTTTACAGCATCTCGGTGTTGATGGTGTGGTTATTATTCCTTTCACTGATAAGTTCTCAAAAATCGAAGCTTCAGATTTTCTTAAAAAAATATGGAATTTTTTTCATCCGTATGCTATAATTGTTGGTTGTAATCATCACTTTGGGAAGGATGGAAAGGGAGGATTGCCTTTATTACGTGCATTTTCAAGGGAAAAGGCTTTTCAGCTTATTGAAGTTAGAGAGGTGAGAGAAGGAGAACGTGTTGTGAGCAGTTCGGGAATTAGAGATCTTATTGTGCAGGGAAATATGAAACAGGTGAATGAAATGCTTGGAAGAACGTTCTTTTTCTCCGCCAGAGTCACGAAAGGTGAGGGTGTTGGAAGAACGCTGTCATTTCCTACGGCAAATCTTGAGGTTTCATCACCGCGAAAAATTCTTCCCGGGCGAGGCGTGTATGTTGCAAAAATCGTTCTCAATAGAAAGGAGTACGGAGCAATGCTTTATCTGGGAAAACGTCCGACATTTTGCGCCGATGGGCATTCACGTTGTGAGTTGCATATAATGGGATTTTCGGGAAACCTTTACGGGAAGAATTTAATTGTGAGGGTTCTTAAGAAAATAAGAGAGGAAAAAAAATTCCGTTCTGCCCAGAATCTAAAAGATCAGATTATGAGCGATGAGAATACGGCAAGGAAAATTATTAAGGGAGTTGTATAAAAGCAAGGAGGTTAAGGTGGCTTTGGATGAGAGAGCAAAGGTCAAGCTCATCGAGAATTTCAAAATACATGAAAGGGATACTGGTTCACCGGAGGTTCAGATTGCTCTGCTTACTGAGAGGATCAAGGA
>SOKD01000038.1 GCA_004376305.1 Candidatus Cloacimonadota bacterium
ATTTATAATAAGATCTAATTTTAAAACAGGACAATAATTTATATTTATTGTCCTTTGATGATGAAAAAATTGAAAGCGCTTGGATTCAAAGTTACTCCTTTTCTTGAAGTTGCCGGAGATATTGAGGAGGTGATTGCAATATGCAGGAAGTGGCAAACAAAGAGGGGGACGCTGCCGTATAATATCGATGGAATGGTAATAAAAGTTAATGATTTTGAGCTGCACCGAAAAATGGGAGCAACCATAAAAAGTCCGCGTTGGGCGATAGCACGCAAGTTTCCTGCAGAGCAGGCAATTTCTAACATTGTGGATATTATACTCTCCGTTGGAAGGACGGGCACCGTAACACCAATTGCAATCCTTGAACCTGTTCAGTTATCAGGCAGCGTTGTATCGCGCTCAACATTACATAATCAGGATGAGATAGAAAGAAAAGACATTCGTATCGGAGATACGGTTATTGTTGAAAAAGGCGGGGAGATTATTCCCAAGATAGTGAAGGTGGTGACAGAGAAACGAACAGGGAAGGAGAGGAAATTCAGGATGCCCGGGAATTGCCCGGTATGCAACTCGAAGCTTCTTCAGGATGAGGATAAGGTTGCTGTTCGGTGCATAAATAAATCATGTCCGGCGCAGGTGAAGGGCAGCATTCTTCACTTTGCATCAAGAAGCGCAATGAACATAGATGGTCTTGGATATATGCTTGTAGAACAATTGGTAGAGAAAAAGCTGGTTAGAAATTTCGCTGATATTTATGGATTAAAGTTAGATGTACTTATTGATATTGAAAGGATGGGTAAAAAATCATCAGAAAATTTATTGAATGCGATCGAGCAGAGCAAAGGAAGCGGATTCGCTCGGTTTATCTACGCTCTTGGAATAAGGCATGTTGGCATCCGTGCAGCGCATATCCTTGCGTTAGCATTCTGCACGATGACTGATCTGATGAAAGCTTCATTTGATGATCTGGAATCACTTGAAGAGATTGGACCGGTAATAGCAGAAAGCATTGTTCAGTTTTTTAAGACCAAAGAAAACAGGAAATTGATAACTGATCTCAAGCAGGCTGCCGTAAAGATGGAACGTGTAAAAAAATCACAGGGGAAAATGGCGTTTTCAGGGAAAACATTCGTGCTCACCGGAAAAATGGAGAACTTCACACGGGAGGAAGCACGAGAATGTATTGAAATGCTTGGAGGGAAGGTGACGTCTTCTGTCAGCAAAAAAACTGATTTTGTTATTGCTGGGGATGATCCCGGTTCCAAACTTGATAAGGCAATGAAGCTGGGAGTAAGGGTAGTTAATGAAGACGAGTTCAGGGAGATGGTAGGTGAATAGGGAAAGGGAGAGCAAAAAATTATGGAGTGTATCGGTGTGTGGGTGTGTCGGAGGAATAAATGCGCTACGCGCTGTGAACAAACGCTTCGCTGCGAAACAAACGCACTGTGTGCTGTAAACGAATATTCCACTGTGAACAAACGTGCTTCGCACTGTGAAACCAACGTTGCGTTGTAAACAAACGCTCTTCGAGCTGCATAACTAATACTCTTAACAAGGAATTGCAATGAATGAACAATTATGTGTAGTACTTTTGATTTCTTGCATAATTATCCTCTCATGTGGGGAGAAAAATACTTCTTCGGAGGGAAAGATGGAAGAGGGAACTATGGAGTACTTCATCAAGACACGGTTGGGAAGCCGCTCCTACTGTAACCGCAAGCTTCAGAGACTGTGCCAAAGTACGGTTTTTATGTAGGCGCAGGCTTTAGCCTGCGAGCTTAACTACAACAAATATAGTAAGTTACGCAACCTAAGGGTTGCGGCTACAATGCTCGAGTTCTAATTCTGGCACAGCACCTTCAGCCTGCGAAACCAACGCACCTTAAAAGGTGCGGTTGCAAAAAGCAATAGCCTGTCATTTTCTCAAACCAACATTTTTGTCCTTGACAAATTTTTGGCTTAGTGCAATAATATCCCAACTGAATTTACGGAAATTACAGCTATTGGCAAATACTAATTATTTTTCTCTTTTTCAGAAAGGAGGAGAAGGATGAAAAGCAAAACATATCTCGCCTTGTTAGTATTGCTCATTCTGCCTGCAATCGCAGCAAATATTGCAGCAAAGCCTGTTGATGTGATCATCGAACCAACTGAATTGGGAAAACCAAGCAGAATTCTCTCAGTTGTTAATCCTGTTGCAGCATCTTTGGAGGTTTTACCTGCGCGAGGTCATCGAATCTCATCCAGAAAGATGAAACCATGGAAATCAAGGAGCTATGATTATGTCCTGTCCTATGATAGTGGTGTGGAAGGTACATACCTGGGGGGATTGGCACAAACTTTTCACCTGGGCGTATGGTTCGAGTCACCTGCTGCTTGCACACTCCTTGCAATTTTCTATGATTTTGCCGTCGGAGGCGATGTGACCTATTATGTTGCAGATCCTTCTGATACTATTGATTTCCTGAATGATTATGAGGAATATCACGGCGGAAGCAATCCCGGGCCTGATCCGAGAGAGACCTTTCTTCATCCTGAGGAATCCAGAACAGCTCCAGTTGGTTGGGATACGCTCTACGTTACTTCCATGCCTAATGTGGCGAGAAATATATTCTTTGCAGCATATATTATGGATGATGGTGTTTCCCAACCTTTTATCGATGCTGGCATTTCGCCTCCCTACCATACGCTTATGCAGCGTCCCGGAGGAGGGGGTGGTCCCTTTGGCTGGTACTCTTCCTGGCATCACGTATACATCCGAGCACTGGTGCGGATGTATGAGAATCCACCACCGATGGTGGAAACGTATGATGACCTCCCCAACAGCTATTTGACAACGGGAAGAGCTGTAACGGCAACATTTGCTGATATTGGCATCCCTTTTGATTCATCCGGTGTTGTTGCGGGATGGACGCATTATAGGATTGATAATGGTAATTGGGATAGTCTTTCGATGTTGCTCATTTCAGGCGATTCAACGTTTGGTATTTGGGAGACAACCCTGCCCGGTATTAATCCTGGGCAAACTATGGAATATTGGTTTAGCTGTTTTGACATGCAAGGATTGCGAGGGTATGGTCCGCCTCCAGGGAATCCGGCGTCATATACCATTAAAG
>SOKD01000378.1 GCA_004376305.1 Candidatus Cloacimonadota bacterium
CAAGAGCTCCGGATTGCCTTGTTCTATGAATTTGTCAGGGATCCCTATAGTGATGATTTTTTTCTTTACATTGTTTTTTTGCATTAACTCAAGCAAAGCGCTTCCAAAACCACCAATTACTGCATTTTCTTCAACGGTGACGATAAGCTTTTTACCCTCACTCTCTTTCAAAAGGAGTTCTTTATCGAGAGGTTTGACAAAGCGCGCATTAATCACTGCTGTGTTGATGTTCTTTTCTGATAGGATTTTTGCAGCCTCCATGGATGGATAAACCATGGAGCCTACTGAAACAATGAGAACATCGTTGCCCTTTTGCAGCACTTCACCTTTTCCAATTGGAATCATTTCTGGTTTTTCTTTCTCCGGAAGGCCGTATACATTTCCTCTCGGATAGCGCATAGCGATGGGTCCCTTTTCATAATTCAGTGCTGTATAAAGCATATCCTTCATTTCAATTTCGTTCTTTGGTGCCATAACAACTATGTCAGGGATGATCCTGAGATACGAAAGATCAAATGTTCCATGATGTGTGGGCCCGTCTTCACCGACGATACCTCCTCTGTCCATGCAGAATATCACGGGGAGATGTTGCAGACAGACATCGTGAATGATTTGGTCGAATGCTCTTTGAAGAAATGTTGAGTAAATAGCAACGACCGGTCTCATCCCTTCAGTTGCAATGCCAGCAGCAAATGTTACTGCATGTTGTTCCGCAATTCCTACATCAAAAAAGCGGTCAGGAAATTCTTTTGCGAATTCATCAAGTCCGGTTCCTTGAGGCATTGCTGCAGTTATTGCAACAATTCTGTCATTATTTCTTGCAAATTCAATCATCATGTTTCCAAAAGCCTTTGAATAAGAAGGAGGACCATTGCTTTTCCTGGAATGACCGGTCAATTTGTTAAATTTTCCAAGACCATGAAATCGCGTTGGGTCACCCTCTGCTGGAGTATAACCTTTCCCTTTTTTTGTCAAAATGTGAACAAATTTTGGTCCCTTAATCCTTTTTATCCTTGAAAAGATGTCCAAAAGGTCAGCGGTATTGTGTCCGTTAACTGGTCCGAAGTATTCAAAGCCAAGTTCTTCAAAAAGCATTGTGGGAACAACGAGATTCTTCATCCCATCACCAATTTTGTGTGCAAGTTTCTTTACCTTCTCATCGACGAGGGAATTGGGGATTTTGTTAATGAGTTCCCACACATCGTATCTTAATTTGTGGTAAATTGGAATTGATGATATTCTATTTAAGTACCTTCTGTATGCTCCCACATTTTTGTCAATGGACATCTTATTGTCATTTAGTACGATGAGAAAATCCTTTTTTAGATGACCGGCATTATTGAGTCCCTCAAGTGCAATTCCTCCGGTGAGGGCTCCATCTCCGATAACAGCGATAACATGAAAATGCTTTCCCCTCATTTCCCGTGCCGCTACGATTCCGAGTGCTGATGAAATTGATGTGCTGGCATGTCCCGTTCCAAAGACATCATATTCGCTTTCTTCCCTTTTCGGAAAACCACTAATGCCTCCATACTGTCTGAGTGTATCAAAATTTTCGAGTCTTCCGGTGAGTAATTTATGGGCATATGCTTGATGACCTACATCCCAGATTATTTTATCACGAGGTGCGTCAAAGACATAGTGCAGGGCAATAGTGAGTTCGATAACGCCAAGACTTGGCGCGAGGTGACCTCCCGTTGCTGATACAATATCAATGATTTTCTCCCTGATTTCTTTCGCAAGGATTACCAACGCCTGTACATCGAGTTTTTTCAGGTCTTTTGGAGAGGATATGGTATTTAAGTACTGCATGGGAATTTAATATATTCTGTTAACAATGAATTCAGCTATATGCTCCAGTTCTTCGGTATCCCTGAATTTCAATTTTTCCTTGAAAATTTTCTTGCTCTTGGATAGGAGTTGCTGTGCTTTATGTATTGAATTTTCCAGTCCGTAAAATGAAGGGTATGTTAGTTTCTTTTGTATTTCATCCTTTCCTGTTGTTTTGCCGAGAGTTTCCTTTGAGCTTTTTACATCCAGAATGTCATCCACAATTTGAAATGCCAGTCCGAGTATATCACCTATCTGTTTACAGGCTTTAATTTCGTCCTTGTATGCCTTGGCAAGGATTGCGCCGATTACCATGCATGCTGAGATGAATTTACCTGTCTTGTGTGTATGAATATATTTAAGGAGTTGCTCATCCTGAGAATCAGAATCGGAGACAATGTCCATAACCTGTCCTCCGATTATTCCATCTATTCCAACAGCCTCAGAAAGTGTTTTGTTAATGAGAACCAGATTTTCAGGAGAGGTTCTTGTTTTCTGAAGAATCTCAAATGCTTTTGCGAAGAGTGCATCGCCTGCAAGTATGGAAATCGATTCACCAAATGCTTTGTGACATGTGGGTCTTCCGCGTCTAAAATCATCATTGTCCATTGCCGGCAGGTCATCGTGGATGAGGGAATATGTATGGATCATCTCAACTGCACATGCTGCAGGAAGGATTGATTCAATTTTTGTTCCCCCGGTGGTTCTATATGTTGAAAGAATCAGGATGGGTCTGAGTCTTTTTCCACCAGCAAAGATGCTGTATCTCATTGCTTTTACAATAATTTCAGGACTGGAATCTTCGGGGAGAAATTCATTGAGAGCTTTGTCTATTATCTTTTTCTGACATGCAAGAAAGTCTTCGATATCCATTATTTGTCAAATTGAAAATCGGAGAGTGAGAAGGTTCCATCAGAATTCTTAATGAGTTCTTTGATCCTCTTTTCAGCAGTATTGAGTTTTTCCCTGCATGTCTTTGCCGTCTTGATACCCTCCTCAAAAAGGCTGATGGCATCTTCGAGCGAAACATTGCCTTTTTCAAGTGATGAAACGATTTCTTCAAGACGCTTGAGTGATATTTCAAAGGTTGTCTTATTCTCTTTCATTATTATCTAATAGCAAATATTTTCCGGTATGTCAAGAAAATTCAGATGTTTCTGGTACAGCCATGGGTTCGGTCCATCTAATGTTCTGTTACGCAAATAGCTTTATAGTACTTATCATTCAGAGGCTTCGTAAGAAGCCCGAAGAATCTCGGTTGTATCTATCTCAGAGATTCTTCCA
>SOKD01000287.1 GCA_004376305.1 Candidatus Cloacimonadota bacterium
GTACAATGAGAGCATATAAAAAGGTGCAATAAACAGTGGATATACACACAGAGTTCACGCCAGATGTACGGTACGCATACGCAACGGGAAGAATCCGTGTATTGGAATCAAAATTGCTTTCCTCTTCTAAAGTGGACAAAATGATTCAAAGCCCGACTATTAAAGATGCGCTCATCTACCTTGAAGATACCGCCTATGATGATACGATTGCCGAAATGAAGGATCCCAACAACTACGAAGACCTTGTAATAAAAGAAAAGCAGGCAGCATTTACGCTTATGGAACGGCTCATACCTGATGCAGCAGTTAAGCACCTTTTCAGGATTCCCTATGATTTCCACAATATAAAATTGCTTTTAAAGAGGAGATCAAGCGGGATTGATATACCCATAATTCTCAGTGACCTGGGTACGGTCGCTGCGCAAAAAGTGAAAGATGCTTTTGAAACAGAGAATTTTAACCCGTTGCCCGAATTCATGCGTAAAGTAATCGGCGAGGCACTCGCTCATTATTACCTCAAGAAAAGCCTGAAATCAATGGAATTTCTTGTTGACAGCTTTGAATATGAGTTTCTCCTTTCCCTTGCCGGGACAACCAGGATTCCCTTCCTGATCAACTATATAAGGTCAAGAATCGACCTGACCAATGTCTCGACATTCCTGCGAATCAGATACTTCGATACAGATGATAACTTCGAAGAAACTTTGATCAAGGGAGGAACACTTTCGCCATTATTTTTTATGAAATTAGCAGGAGAATCAGTTGAAACGATACCAACCTTCTTCAGGAACCCACCCTATGCACGGCTCATTGATACAGGGGTGAAAAAAATTACAGAAGATGGAACATTTTCCATCTTTGACAGAGAAAGCGAAAACTTTATTCTTCAATTAATGCGACAAACCCGCTACATCACTTTTGGTGTCGAACCAATAACTGCATACTTCGTAGCCAGGGAGCAAGACCTGAACATCATAAAAATGATAATTGTTGGAAAGCTCAACGAACTTACAGAAGGCGAAATTCGAGAGAGAATTCCAATGACCTTAAATTAATTGCCATAATGACAGGGAAAATAGCTGCAGTGGGAGAACCCGATATTATCGAACCATTGAAAATGGTTGGAGTAGACATATTCCCCGTTACAAAGGAAACAGTCAAAGAGGTACTTACAAGCGTCGTTAATCAGGGATACGCTGTTGTCCTTATTGGTGAAAACAGCATAGAAGAAATTGAGGATTACTTCCTGAAACTCTCAATGCGCCCAATGCCCAGCCTTGTTCCCATTCCCGGGAAAGGAAAAAGTAAGAACTATGCTTATAAGAGATTACGTGAACTCATTAAGAAGGCAGTTGGAACAGATATACTGAAGGAATAAAGAAAAAATGAGCAAACCATTCCCTTTAAGGATCTTACTCAAGAAATGTACGATGTGCGGCATCTGCATTGACTCATGTCCCGTTAGCGCACTCACCGAAGACGATGAGAAAATTTTCATCGATGAATCCCTGTGCACGCTCTGCGGAATCTGTGAATCGGCATGTGAGGAAGGCGCAATTGTCAGAGAGAAGGAAGAGCAGGCTACGGTCAGCCTCGATGAATACAAAAACGTGTGGATTTTTGCAGAACAGAAAAGAGGGAAGGTTGAACCAGTCGCATTTGAATTACTTGGAAAAGGTCGAGAACTGGCGAATAAACTGAACACCGAACTCATTGCTGTTCTTCTTGGACACAATATCGAGTGCGAAACGCAAATACTTATCCATAAGGGTGCCGATAGGGTCATTCTGGTTGATGCGCCTGAACTGGCAAACTATCTGCCGGAGCCATATGCAAAGGTATTAAAAGAACTCGCTCTTGAATACAAACCGGAAATCATTCTATCAGGATCAACAACCATTGGGCGCTCGTTATTCGGGAGGCTTGCCGTTGGTCTTTCCACCGGACTAACCGCAGATTGCACGATACTGGATATTGATGATGAGGACAAGAAACTCATTCAAACGCGACCAGCATGGGGTGGCAATATCATGGCAACGATAATTACGCCAAAAACCAGACCACAGATGGCAACCGTTCGTCACAAGGTCATGAAGGAACTTCCCCTTGACAAAACGAGGAGTGGCGAGGTAATAAGAAAATCATTCTCGAAGGAAATTCTCCTATCACGAAGCCACTTTATTGAATTCGTGGAGGATCTCTCCCAACAGGTAAAACTCACCGAGGCGAACATAATCGTGGCAGGTGGGCGCGGACTTGAAAAACCAGAAAACTTCAAACTTATACAGGAGCTTGCAGATATACTCTGTGGGGCAGTTGGGGCATCACGACCCTGTGTTGACGATGGTTGGATACCCTTTTCCCATCAGGTAGGACAAACAGGAAAAACCGTATCACCCAAATTATACATTGCAGTCGGCATCTCTGGCTCCGTGCAGCACCTTGCTGGTATTCAGTCATCAGAAGTAATCGTCGCCATTAATAAGGATCCTGATGCATCAATTTTCAACATCTGTGATTACGGTATTATTGGTGATCTTTTCGATGTTGTCCCATTACTCACAAAGAAACTAAAGAAATCTTTGAATACAAAATGTAAAGAATAAATATGACAAGAAAAACCAGCAGAAAAAAAGAACTCGCATTAGTGTGGAGCATACACTCCCTGCGGGAAGGAGAGAACACCTTCCATTTGACCTTTGATCAGGAAGATATTGGAATGCAAAACGGCAAAGTTCAAAACCCAATAGAATGCAGTATTGTCTTAAACCGAAACGATTCCGTGGTTACCTTCTCCGGTACCATTAACTTCTCCCTTGATCTTGAATGCGCGCGATGTTTTAAGCATTTTAATCTTAAGAAAACAGAAACAGCGAAAGCATATTATCTATCAAAAGAATCCTTCCTTAATGGAGCAAAGGATAACCTTTCATCCAAGGACGTTATGACAGAGTATTATGAGCATGAATGTATTGATATTGGACCGGTACTGTACGATACTATCAATCTTACCATTCCCATAAAATCCCTCTGTGATAAATCATGCAAAGGTCTCTGTTCTGAGTGCGGTGAAAATCTCAATAAGAAACAATGCCGATGCAGGAAAGAAAAAACCGATCCACGGTGGGAACCACTCAACAAATTAATACGATAATATCAGGAGGAAACATGGCATTACCAAAACAGAAACAGTCGAAAACAAGGGGAAAGAAGAGAAGAACCCATTGGAAACTCTCTTTTCCTGGACTTATAAAATGCCCTCACTGCCATAGCCTGAAGCTGTCCCACAGGGTATGTCGAAACTGTGGCTATTATCACGGAAAAGAAATAATCAAAATAAAAGAGAAATAATGAGAATCGCAATCGATGCAATGGGTGGAGACAATGCGCCCCTGGCAAATATACAGGCATCCATTGAAGCCTCAAAACAGGTAACTGGACTTGATATCGTCCTCACCGGAAGGGAACAGGAAATAAAACAGTGTTTCTCGGAGCTTAATGTGCCTTACCAGAATTTTACCATTATTCATGCTCCGCAGATAATTGAACCTCACGAGATGCCTGCCGATGCTTTCAGGAAAAAGAAGAACTCATCAATTGCAGCAGGAATAAGATTACTGAAGAAAAGGGAAGTCGAAGCATTTGTCAGCGCTGGAAACACTGGTGCTGTTGTTGCCTTCTCCATACTAAATCTCGGCAGATTGAAAGGTGTCCTGCGACCAGCTCTGGCATCGTTCTTTCCGGTAGAAAGCGGCTGCACGCTTGCACTTGATGTTGGCGCCACTTCCGATACGAAATCAATGAACCTTTTCCAGTTCGCAATAATGGGTTCGATATATGTTGAGAAAATTGTGGGCATACAGAGACCAACAATTGCTCTGCTGAGCATTGGCGAAGAGCGAACAAAAGGAAAAGATATTACTTACGAAGCATTTGCTCTTTTGGAAAGGAGTCCTCTCAATTTTATGGGAAATATCGAAGGGAATGATATTCTTTACGGCAAAGCAAATGTTGTCGTTATGGAGGGTTTCGTAGGGAACGCAATGCTAAAATTTGGAGAAAGCGTTGTACACATACTCGGTGACGCAATTAAAAATGCGGTAAGAGGGAACCTCAGGTATAAAATTGGTGGCATCCTTCTTCGCCCGGCAATTAAGGGACTTTTCAATAAAATGAGCTATGAAGAATACGGCGGAGCAGCTCTCCTCGGTGTTGATGGAATTGTCATCGTATCGCATGGCCGATCAAAGGTGAAAGCAATAAAAAATGCAATTCTGGCGGCATATAAAAATGCGCATGAAAAAATCAATGAAATTATAAGTCTTAATTTGCAGAAATCAAAACAAGAGGACACACATGAGTAGGATCGCATTTCTTTTTCCCGGGCAAGGATCTCAATATGTCGGCATGGGAAAGTCAATCTATGAAACATTCAAGCAAGCACAAATGATCTATGATAAAGCAGAAAAGACACTTGGCATCCCGCTGAAAAGAATATCATTTGAGGGACCCGAGGAGGAACTGAAAGAATCAAAAAACGCACAGGTTGCAATATTGGTACACAGTTATGCAATCTATACAATCCTCTCTTCTGAAATGCAACCGAATATCGTCGCAGGACATAGTCTTGGTGAATATACAGCTCTTGTTGTGAGCGGAGCTATCTCCTTCAATGATGCGATGCATCTGACAAGGCTACGGGGTGAATTAATGTCCCGTGCAGGAGATAAATTCCTGGGAACCATGGCTGCAATTATCGGTTTATCAAGTGATGTTGTAATAGCAATATGCAATTCATTACAGCAGGAGGGTGTTATTAACCCGGCAAATTACAACTCGCTGCAGCAAACCGTCATTACCGGGGAAATACCACTCGTGCACCAAGCTATGAAAATCGCAAAGGAAAAGGGAGCAAAACGGGTAATTGAGCTTAAGGTAAGCGGCGCTTTTCATTCTAAACTCATGGAGGAGGCTTTCATTCCTTTCAGGAAAGTCCTGCTCAAACAGGAATTTTCCCAACCTGCTATTCCTGTTGTTATGAACGTCACAGGAAAGAGTACAAACGAAGAAGATGAAATACGAATCGCAATTACTGAACAGATTCTGAACCCCGTACAATGGGTAAAAACCCTCCTCACACTTGAAACAACAGGTATAACTACATTTGTTGAAATTGGACCGGGTAAAGTTCTCTCAGGTCTCACGAAAATGACACTACGGAATGTGGTAATTCACAGTATCGATGACGCAGAATCGTTAAAAAAATTCAAGGAAGGAATACAATGAAAGCAGCAATCATAACCGGTGGAGCAAGAGGAATTGGAAAAGCAATCGCGCATAAACTTGCATCACAGAATATTGCTATTGCCCTCTGGGATATTATCAACGAGGGAGAAGCAACCGCGGATGAAATATCCTCCACCCATAATGTCACAGCAAACTTTTATAAGGTGGATATTTCACAGTACGATGCGGTGGCGGAAATAATCCAGAAAGTGCTTGACGATTTTGAAAGAATCGATATAATGGTCAACAATGCTGGTATTGCCCGGGATGGGCTTCTGCTGCGTATGAAACCAGAAGAATGGCAAAGTGTGATTTCTATCAATCTTACTGGTTGCTTTAACTGCACGAAAGCCATTCTCAAAACAATGATAACCCAGAGATGGGGCAGAATTATCAACATCTCATCGGTCATCGGTATTATCGGCAATTTTGGTCAATCAAACTATGCTGCATCAAAAGCATGGATAATCGGTTTTACGAAAAGTATAGCAAAGGAGGTAGCAAAAAGAAACATAACAGTTAATGCTATAGCTCCTGGGTTCATAGAGACTGATATGACGGCTGCAATTCCTGAAGAAGTAAAATCATCATATCAAAAGCAAATTCCAATACAGAGAATGGGTACACCTGAGGATATTGCAAATGCTGTTGCATTTCTTGCCTCAGAAGATGCTTCGTATATTACCGGTCAGGTCATTAAGGTTGACGGTGGACTCGTTATGTAAACGAAACTTTAACATACAAGGAGGATGTCATGGCAGCACAATACTTCGAAGAAGTGAAAAAAATTATTTGTGAGCAACTCGGCGTTGAGGAAAGCGCAGTAACTGAAGAGGCTCGATTCATTGAGGACCTTGGCGCAGATTCCCTCGATACGGTTGAACTTATCATGGCATTTGAAGATAAGTTCGAAACTGAAATCCCCGACGAGGAAGCTGAAAAGCTCACCAATGTGGGAGCAGCCATTGAATATCTCGAAAAAAAACTGAGCAAAAAGGAATAAAGAAGCTACCCACGGAAGGCAAAAATGGATAGAAAAATAGTAATAACCGGTTTAGGAATTATTTCACCCATTGGGAATGATAAGAAAACCTTTTGGGAAAACCTCTCTGGTGGAAAAAGTGGCATCACGCAAATTACACACTTTGATGTGACCGATTATACCTCAAGAATCGCTGGTGAAGTTAATGATTTTGATCCACTGCTCTATTTAGAGAAAAAGCAAACAAAGAGAATGGATCTTTTCTGTCAATACGGCGTTGCATGTGCTGTACAGGCAATTGAAGATTCTGGTATTGACCTTGAGAAGGAAAATATCGAACGGATAGGTGCAATTGTTGCATCCGGTATTGGTGGTCTTTCGACATGGGAAGAGCAACACAGGAGATTGCTCGACAAAGGACCTGCGAGAGTCAGTCCTTTCTTTATTCCCTCAATGATTGTCAATACAACTGCTGGTTCCATTGCTATCCGCTTTGGTATTAAAGGCCCAAATTTCGCTGTCTCTTCCGCCTGCGCTTCTTCAGGACATGCCATTGGTGAAGCTTACCTTACTATTAAAGCAGGAAATGCCGATGTAATACTGACAGGTGGATCTGAAGCCACCATTACCCCGCTTGCCCTCGCGGGCTTCTGTGTGATGAGGGCATTATCAACACGGAATGACGAGCCCGAAAAAGCATCAAGACCATTTGATAAAGAACGGGATGGGTTTGTCATAGCAGAAGGTGGTGGGATTGTTGTAATCGAAGATCTGGAACATGCAAAAGCCCGTGGGGCACACATCTACTGCGAATTAGCGGGTTATGGTGCATCTGATGATGCTTTCCACATAACCGCTCCGGATGAAAATGGAAGAGGAGCGGAATTGTCCATGAAAATGGCAGTTGAGGACGCACAATTCAACTTGAGTGATGTTGACTATATAAACGCCCACGGAACCTCAACCGCGCTCAATGATAAAATAGAAACAACAGCAATAAAATCTCTCTTCAAAGACCATGCAAAGAAGCTTGCAATCAGTTCTAATAAAAGCATGTTCGGGCACTTGCTTGGCGCATCATCAATAAGTGAACTCATCGCAACTGTTCTGACCATTAAAAACGGGATTATCCCACCAACCATTAATTATGAATTCCCGGATCCGGAATGTGACCTTGATTATGTACCAAACCAGGCACGAGAAACTGTTGTGAATGCTGCAATCTCAAATTCGTTCGGTTTCGGTGGGCATAATGCAACACTTGCTCTGAAGAAGTTTACCGGCTAAGAGCGACATGCTGAGGTATTATTGAAATTACTAAATCACAATGTGATGCGAAGACCGTTCACCATTACTGGCGTTGAGCTATCAACGACGCCGAGACTTGAGGAAGCCCTAACACACAGCTCATATGGTACGGGGAAGGATAACAGACACCTTGCCTTTCTTGGCGATGTAATCCTTGCGCTTGCTGTCAGTCTGCATATCATCAAGAATTATCCGCACCTCTCAATTGGCAGAATGACACAGATGCGGTCATCTATCATCAATGCGCATTTCCTCTCCGAAACGGCAAGATCATGGAATGCGCAAAAATTACTGAAACTCGGGAAAGGCGAACGGCAGAGTGGCGGTGAAGAGAAAGAGAGTATCCTTGCCGAGATGGCTGAGGCAGTGATAGGTGCTTTCTATCTTGACAATGGGTACGAATCTGCAGTTCAATTTGTGGAAAACTATATAATCCCCGACACTTTTAATATAGAATACTGGAATGCAAAAGGAAAATTGCAGGAAATCAGTCTTCGTAATGAAGGCGAACTTCCAGTATACATAACAACTTCAGAATCAGACATTCATAACAAAATACAATTCAAATCATATGTAAAAATCAATGGCATTATCAGTGGCAACGGTGAAGGAAAAAACAAAAAGGAAGCGGAAGAATCAGCAGCACAGTGCGCGCTCGCAAAACTCAGAAAAAGCAGTGAATAATCATGAAGATCATTGTGTGCGTGAAACAGGTACCTGATACTACAGAAGTAACGATTGATCCTGAAACAAATACACTTATCAGAGAAGGTGTGGAATCTATTGTAAATCCATTTGATCTTCACGCTGTCGAAGAAGCCTTAAAAATAAAAAAAGCACTCAATGAGGTGGAAATTACAGCAATCTCAATGGGACCGCCTCAGGCTACAGAAGCGCTCAAGGAAGTAATTGCTATGGGAGTTGATAAGGCATATCTGCTGTCTGCAAAGGAATTTGCTGGAGCAGATACACTGGCAACATCATACACCCTATCTCTGGCAATTCGAAAACTGGGTGTCTTTGATCTCATACTATGCGGCAAACAGGCAATTGATGGCGACACAGCACAGGTTGGACCGGGACTTGCAGGACAGCTTGATATACCACAGATCGCATACGTAAGAAAAATTGAATATATTGATAACAACAGTATACGCGTTCAGAGGATAACCGAAGAAGGGCACGAGATTATTGAAGCTTTCCTCCCTGCTCTCTTGACGGTGGTGAAAGATATTAATATCCCGAGACTTCCAACCCTGAAGGGAAAGATCATAGCAAGGAAAACCGAAGTTCCTATTCTTACCCCCGGAGATGTTAATGCTGATGAAAAAAGAATAGGACTTACAGGATCACCGACTACCGTCATTAAGGTTTTTACCCCGGATATGCGAAAAGACAGTAAAATCTTTACCGGCGATACAGAACAGACGGTGGATCAACTTTCAACAGAAATAGAACAAATTATAGAGAATATAAAATGATAATTGAGCGCGTATTCAAGGAGGAAATTATATGATAGAAGGAAAAATAATAAGGGTGTCAGGTCCACTTGTAGTGGCAGAAGATATGCTGGGTACAAAAATGTATGATGTGGTGCATGTGAGCGAAAAAAGGTTGATGGGAGAAATTATCGAACTCAAAGACGACCTTGCATCCATTCAGGTATATGAAGACACCGAAGGCATTGGTCCCGGAGAACCTGTTTACGGAACAGGTGCACCTTTATCAGTTGAACTGGGACCGGGACTTATCGAGGCGATCTTCGATGGCACACAGAGACCCCTTAACATTATTCGTGAGATCGCTGGAGACTATATCTCAAGGGGGATATCCATCCCTGGTCTTGACAGAAAAAAGAAATGGACATTCAAACCAACAAAAAAGAAGGGTGATAGAGTAGAGAGCGGAGATATAATTGGTACTGTCCAGGAAACGTCCCTTATCACCGCAAGGATTATGGTACCTCCCGAAGTGAGCTGAACTATTACAGAAATAAAAACGGGCAATTTCACGGTTGAAGAAACCGTGGCTCACGTGAAGGATGGAAAATCAACAAAGGACATATCGCTCATGCAGGTGTGGCCTGTCAGAATTCCGCGTCCCTATAAGCAGAAACTCTCTCCCAGCAAAGCACTGGTCACCGGTCAAAGAATATTAGACACATTCTTCCCTGTGGCTCAAGGTGGAACCGCCTGTGTTCCCGGTCCTTTCGGTTCAGGGAAAACAGTTATTCAGCACCAGCTGGCAAAGTGGGCAAATGCTGAGATAGTCGTTTACATCGGCTGTGGTGAAAGAGGAAATGAAATGACCGATGTGCTTCTCGAATTCCCAAAATTAATAGACCCGAGGAGCAAAGAACCATTAATGAAAAGAACGGTACTCATTGCAAATACATCCAATATGCCTGTCGCAGCCAGAGAAGCATCTGTGTATACTGGAATTACCATTGCCGAATACTTCAGAGATATGGGAATGGGTGTTGCACTCATGGCAGATTCTACTTCACGGTGGGCAGAGGCAATGAGAGAAATCTCAGGAAGATTAGAAGAAATGCCTGGAGAGGAAGGATATCCTGCCTACCTTGGAGCACGAATCTCATCTTTCTACGAACGTGCTGGAAAGGTTATCTGTCTAGGGAGTGACAAACGAGAGGGAACCCTTTCAGTCATCGGCGCAGTATCTCCCCCCGGTGGTGATCTTTCCGACCCTGTTGTTCAAGCCACATTGAGAGTGGTAAAAGTATTCTGGAGCCTTGAGGATAAACTTGCTGCAATGAGACATTTCCCTGCCATTAGTTGGTTGAACAGTTACTCACTCTACGCTGACTCCCTTGAGACTTTCTTCACGGATACTGTTGATCCCAGCTTTGTAAAGAATCAAAAAACGGCAATGCGTATCCTGCAGAATGAAGCTGAGCTTCAGGAGATCGTCAGACTTGTAGGCGTCGATGCACTCAGTGAGCGCGACCAGCTTGCCCTTGAAGTTTCCCGCTCAATCAGAGAGGATTTTCTCCACCAGAATGCCTTCCATGATGTTGATACGTACACGACACTCAAAAAGCAACATATACTTCTCAAGATTATACTCCACTTCTATGAGAGAACAAAGGAAAGCCTTTCACAGGGAATCTCAATAGAAACAATAAAATCAATGAAAGTTAGAAATAAAATTGCCCGGGCGAAATACATCCCCGAGCAGGAACTCAGTAAGATTGAAACAATAGCGGCTGAAATTGATGCTGAACTTGCATCACTTTCTTCAAAAGAGATTAAGACAGGAGCATGAGAGGAGGTTGAATGTATAAAGATTATCGAACATTAACTGACATTTCAGGACCGCTTTTGATCATCGATAAGGTCAAAGACATTAAATTCGGTGAACTCGTTGAGATTTTTCTTCCTGATAACAGCAAAAGAAGAGGTCAGGTTCTTGAGGTGAACAGGAGTACAGCCCTGATACAGGTTTTTGAAGGAACATCCGGTATTGACATCGATCAAACCAAAGTTCGATTTCTGGGGCGAGAACTTGAAATTGGAGTATCACTGGACATGCTCGGGAGAGTTTTTGATGGCCTTGGTTCTCCCATAGATGGTGGTCCTTCCATAATACCTGAAGAACGGCTGGACATTAGCGGAGCACCCATAAACCCAACGGCACGTAATTACCCGAACGAATTTATTCAAACTGGCATATCAAGCATTGACGG
>SOKD01000195.1 GCA_004376305.1 Candidatus Cloacimonadota bacterium
ACGCTCATCAGCGTTGCGAGCGTGAGCAAACCAACTGCAATAATAACCACTGAAACTAATAGTTCCGTTAATGAATATCCTTTTTCTGCCATAGTGTTTCCTCAGTCATTTCATTCACTATATCCTTGCAATTTTCATGCCACTTGTTCGGTAGGCAGTTCGATTTCGACTATAGTCCCTTTTCTCAAACTTTTTAATCTCACTTTCCCGTTATGAAGTGAAATAACCTTATACACGATGCTCAATCCAAGACCCGAACCATCAGCTTTTGTTGAGAAAAAGGGAGTGAATACCTGGCGCTTGACCCTGGAAGATATTCCCGTTCCCTCATCCTTAAAAATAATTGAGATGGAGCGCTTACGGGGATGAACTATTGAACAAACTGAAAACGCCCCACCATCCGGCATGCTTTCATACGCATTCCTGATTATATTGGAAAAAGCTCTCTCTAAAAGGTGCTTGTCGGCAAAAACGCATGGCGTGTTATTCATCGTAACGGTAACCGTAATCTTCTCCGGAGGATCCTTCGTCAGTTCCGAAATGATCTCTTGCAGTGAAATGGATTCTTTTTCCAGATGCTGCGGTTTTGCAAAGAAAAGGAATTCATTGACCACATTATTCAATGCTTGTGCCTCTTTGTGCACCTTCTGAATGTATTCCTGATTATCCTTTTCTTTAAGAGCAAGTCCGGTAAAACCAATTATCGCACCAAGGGAGTTCTTGAATTCGTGTGCAATACCAGCAGACATTTCACCAAGTGATGCGAGATGCTCTTTCATGGAAATTTCTTTTTCCATCCGCTTGACCTTCTGTTTTTCTTTTGCGTACATGCCTTTCAACTCTTTTATGGTTTCATTAAAGGTCGTCACTATCTCTTCCACACTTTTAACTTCCTTTTTCTTCAGTGTTTTCGCTATTTCCCCCATCCTTCGAAAGGGGCTGAGGACAAAAATAATAAAATATATTCCCAAAATAAAACCGATGCAGGTACCACCAATTCTTATAAAACTGTTTACTTTCAGGAATCGCAGCAAGTAGGGAATCTCTTCTCGTGGCGAAAATAATATTATGGTGAGTGGTTTACCGGTTCCCGAGTATGCGCGGGACCAATATGAAGTCAGGATCATACCCCCTTCCCTGCTAATCATTAGCAGCGGCTCTTCTGACAGCTCTCTGGTAACTCGTATCTTTTCTGAATAGGGAGATGTATCATAGAGCATGTTGTTCTCATCATCCAGAATAACTATCCTTTTTAAATTCGGATTTTCCGTGAGCGCTAAAAATCTCCTTTTTGCTTCTTCCCGTGGACGAATTATTATCTTCGAGACTTCTTCTTCGATAATTCCAAATTCCGTTTTCTTCGAGATCGTCCACGTATACTCCATTTTCCTTATAAACGAAATTGCAATGATTTCAGTAAATCCAAAAAATACAAGGAGTAACAAAACAAAATAAATGATCTGTTTCTCATACGAAATGCTGAACAGGTCACGAATATGTATTTTTCTCGTCTTTCTCATTTCCCTAAAAAATTCACTTCGTATCGATCTCTCTCTGCTGCGGGATTTATTCTTTCAGGTACTTCCTGTAAAACCCGATAACAAAAGGATCGGTCTCAAAAACCTGCTTGTTTTTCAGCATCTTTTGGACATCCGTATCATTCAGTAATGAAAGTGCTCTTACCGCTTGCGCCCTCAGGCATCTTTCTTTGCTGTCGAGATAGGGTATCAATACACCCTTAATCTTCAACCGTGAATTTCTCTGAATAATGGAATCCTGCTTCTCAGCAATCCTTCCGAGAGCAGCTATTGCATGAAAGAGAACCTTTGTATCGGATTTTTCTATCAAACAATCGAGCAGTGGCTCCACACAACAATCACCTATGGCAATTATGCCATTCTCACTTGCCAGTCGCACCGTAAAGAAAGGATCTTCAAGGACGGTAATCAATTCCGGTACAGCAGCGCAATCACCTAATCTGCCGAGAGCCCTTGCCGATGTAATCCTCACTCGCTCCTTTGTATCTTTTAGGAATGGAGAAACGGCTGAAGTCGCCTTTTTATCCTTGATCTCTCCCAGCGAATTGATAATGGTATGCCGAATAGACCAATTCTTCTTTTCTTCAAGGGCTCTTATGAGCGAATCCACACTGTTTTTTGATTCAGTCTTTCCAAGAAGCCATGCACTGTTTGCCCTTCTGAGTTTACTATCATCACGCAAGAATTCGAGAAGAAAGGGTTCGATTGAATCCGGAAATGCCTTTGCAATTTCTTCGATCGACCTTAATTCAAGTCCTGATTTCGTTTCCATCTTATTGGAGATAATATAGGTAATTGCTTCGGTGCCCATATTTTTAAGTCTTTCCCGGGCATGCCTTACCCGCTTCTTATTATCTCCAACCTCCCACAAGGATGCAACCTCGAACACCCTCTTTACCGGGGCATCCTTCTGTAATGTATCTTTCTGAGCAAATTCCCTCTCCTCTGGCTTTTCACCACTCTCGGTATCCATCCCAATTCCGAATGCTCCATCAACCCATACTGTTTCATCTTTACCTGACCTTGATTTTGGATACGTATCCCTACCTCCAATATCAATAAAGGCGCCAAAACCTCCGAAACCTCTTGCTGTATTTGCGCTTCCCTGTCCAAGCCGTTCACTTACTGCATAGATATCATTACCTTCGCTGTCAATAAAGATACCACATGAATTCGTCAATCCTACCCCCTGACCACCACTGACCATATACGAATCGGCCCCTTTTTTATCAATGAGGAAACCAACCGCAAGATCATGTCCCTCTCCCTGGGATGGTCCGTACCGTGAAAAGTAATGGTCATTTCCTTCCTCATCCATCAGCATTCCGATGGAAAGATGGATTCCAGCTCCCTGTGAATATTGACAGGCATTATAGTAGTCATTTCCTTTCCTGTCGAGCAGCATTCCAAGTGAATACCAGTAGCTGGTCCCCTGAGCATAAACCTCGGCATTGTAGAAATCATTCCCTTCCGTATCGTACAGAAACCCAAGACCGCCTCCCGCATCGGGACGGACCCCCATTCCAAACCCCTGTGCAAATGAGCGATAATCGTTCGGACGGAGTGGATC
>SOKD01000248.1 GCA_004376305.1 Candidatus Cloacimonadota bacterium
TCTCAATATGTTCCTTTTCAATATCCTTCAACTTTCTAAACCTCTTCTTTTCAGTACTCAGTATTCCACCATTTGATAGTACAAGGTTTCGAAATGTACTCGGAAGGTCCTTTGGTAAAACAATCTTATTATTTGAGAGTACAACAACATGTTCAATGATATTCTCCAATTCTCTCACATTTCCCGGCCAATGATAGTCTTTCATCAGATCCATAGCCTGTCTGGAAAACCCATTTATGACTCTTCCTGTTTTCTGGTTATATTTTCTAAGAAAGTGATTAACAAGAAGAGGAATATCCTCTTTCCTCTCCCTTACTGGAGGAATTTCAATGGATAATACGTTCAAACGATAGTAGAGGTCATCTCTAAATCCACCCTTTTCTATTGCATCACGGAGATTCTTATTCGTTGCAGCAATCACCCTCACGTCAACCTTAATGGTTTTCGTACCCCCTACTACTTCAAATTTCTTTTCCTGTAATACCCTCAGAAGTTTAGCTTGAATAGGAAGACTCATCCCATCAATATCATCAAGAAATATGGTTCCTTTATTCGCTAATGAGAATCTTCCTATCTTATCTTTGTGCGCACCGGTAAATGCTCCTTTTGCATGACCGAAAAGTTCGCTCTCTAAAAGAGTTTCCACCAAAGCACCACAGCTAATAACGATAAAGGCTTTATCATTTCGAGGACTTTTATTATGAATCATTCGAGCAACAAGGGTTTTTCCCGTACCGCTTTCACCCTGGATAAGCACGGTTGTGTTCGTTTCCGCAATGATTGCTATCGTTTTGTGAAGTTCCTTTATTTTCGAACTTTCGCCGAGGAGCAATGTACCTGTTTCATATTTTTCATTTAATTTTCGTCTTAACATAATATTTTCGTGCATCAATCCCTGAAATTCCTCGATCTTCTCAATCTTTAAGAAAAGCTCCTCAGGATTAAAAGGTTTCGTTATATAATCAAATGCCCCCATCTTCATTGCTTCAACAGCCGTTTCTATACTTCCGTAAGCGGTCATAATTATTACTTCCGAATCGGGTGATATTTCCTTTATCCTCTCCATGAACCGTATTCCATCCATTCCAGGTAATCTTAGATCAACAACAGCGATATTAACAGATTGTTTGTTGAATTCTCTTAATCCCTCATTTGCATTTTCAGCTTCCGATACGTCATATCCACTCTTGACCAATGCATTCTTGAGCGTTTTCCGAATCAGCTTATCATCATCAACAATCAACACTTTTGAAACCGGTGACATTTTCCCTCCTGCCCCTGCTTAGTTTACTCAACCGGAAGACTGATTGTAAATACTGTTCCTTTTCCTACCTTACTCTGTACCGCTATTGTACCATTATGCCTTTTTATTATTGTCTCACTGATCGACAATCCCAATCCTTTTCCTCCCCGAGCCTTTTTCGTAGTGAAGAACGGAGCAAAAATTTCCTTTAAGTACTTCGCTTTAATACCATGCCCATCGTCCTTAAAAGAGATCTCAAGACTGTTATTGTGTCGTTTTGTTTTTATCAGTAGCTTCCCATTTTCTCTCATCGCACCAAATGCATTTAATATCATATTGAGAAACACTTGCTGAATCTGCTCAGGATCAACGCGAACGAATGGTATTTCAGGATCCAATTCGTGCTCGATTTTTTGACCGGGGCTTTTATATTTACTACAGAGTATTATTGCCTTCTTTACAATTTTATTCACGTCGGTTAGTTGCTGATTTAGTTTATGATCGCTTGAAAATATCAGAAACCTCCTTAGAATTGCCCCGATATGCTCCAAACCCTCTTGCATTAATGCAGTACATTCCTCCACCTGTTCTTCATCTTGTATCCCCTCCCGGAATTCGTGTATGCAGTTTAGCATTCCTCCAACAGGATTGTTTATCTCATGAACCATTGCAGCAACAAGCTGTCCCATCGCTGCAAGCTTCTCTGACTGAATCAATTGCTCTTGTGTCTGCTTGAGTTTTTTAGATGCCTTTTCTAACTCTTCGGTTCTCTGTTTTACCTTTCCTTCCAAGTTCGCTCGGGCATTCTCAATCATATCTACATAGAAATTGATTTCATGTAAAACATACATGAATGTGTCCTCAAAATTTTTATGGGAGAAATTTCTCATAAAAACAGCACATTTCATACATGCCTCTATTTTCCGAATGAAGGTTCCTTGTATTTCATCATGACAGTATGTACCCGTGAATAACCAACATCTCAGATCTTGAGAGCCATATGCAGGACACTTTATCGCTCCACAGTTAAAAAATTCCCAGCATTTTATTTTTTTTCTTCCTTTTTTATTACTTTGTTTCTTCAGGCCCATTTTGTACTTTAATGAATTTACGGGAGTACTGCAATTAGTTCTCGGACAAATTGTCAAATCAGTTTGTTATCTGATCGAAATCTTCTTACGCCAATCCCTAATAAGATCTGCAAGGGTTACATCTTTGATAACTCCTTCAATTGCTGTCTTCAACTTTCTCCACGTATCGATAGTCGAACACGTCTCTACCATATCAAAGGGACATGCTTTCGGATCTTCCAAACAGTCAACAGGCGATGTTGAACCCTCCAAAATGTTATAAATATCCATAAGACGCAAGCTTTCAGGATCATCTGTCAGGTAGTAGCCGCCTTTCGCTCCTTTTACTGTTCGAATGATTCCTGCAGCTTTCAGAGTAATTATAATTTGTTCCAAATATCTCTTTGAGATTTTTTGACGTTCCACAATCTCTTTCAGTCTGACGGGCTTCTTAAACCCGTGAGCTCCCAAATCAACCAAAAACCGGGTACCGTATCTGAATCTCGTTGACAGTTTCATTGTTTACTAATTATATAGATAAAATAAACTCTGTCAAGTATTTTTATTTAAATAGGCACAGCGCCCATTTAAAACTCGCACTCTGCATTGCAATTATGCTTCGTTCCTTTTCGCTTCCAAACTCTCCAGATCTATTATCACATACGAAAAGCTTTCCATTTGTCCCGGCTGAATGCAGAGCGTGTTTCCCAGTTTTCCAAACCATTTGCCCGATACGCGAGGTGATTCATGGATATGACCATGAAGCGAT
>SOKD01000147.1 GCA_004376305.1 Candidatus Cloacimonadota bacterium
ACTCTACATTACTATCCCTCTTCTTCTCCTCCTTATAAAAGATGAAATGCATTGCAAGTCCAACTATAACAGAAAAAGTTACTGCACCTAACACCCTCGCAACGCCCAATTCGAATCCTAACACACGTGCAGTTAAGATAATTGACAGAACATTGATGGCAGGACCTGAGTAAAGAAATGTTGTTGCCGGTCCAATCCCTGCCCCGCGTTTATAAATACTTGCGAAAAGGGGAAGAACGGTGCAGGAGCATACTGCAAGTATTGTGCCAGAAACGGACGCTACAGAGTAAGAAATTATTTTTTTTGCCTTCGCTCCAAAGTATTTTATTATAGCACCCTGACTGATAAAATTTGCAATTGCACCTGCTATAAAAAATGCTGGAACCAAACAAAAAAGCACATGTTCTCTTGCATATTCCTTTAGCATGCCCAATGCTTCCACCAATGCATTTTGAAATTGTATATTGTTAACAGGAATGAAATATGCTATTAAAAATATACTCATTAACAACAATAATTTATAAATTTCTTTCATACGTTACATCCTTCTTTCCGTTCTCTTTCTCAGGTGCCATTATACTTCGTGTAATCATTGAACAATAAGACAAACTTTTAATGAATGTGTTCTGTATACTCTCATCACTTACAAATTTCGTTCCTGTTAACCTTCTTAGCCAACCTTAAATCCTCAAATATCTTCGAATCATTATTAAGCCATCCTGATAATACTTTGAGTAGTTCAGGAATGTATTCATTGTATTTCTCCCTGGATAATTCATAATCAATCCACATCCCATTGCGCACATCATTCACCAAACCTATATCTTTTAATATTCTCAAATGATGTGAAACGCTTGACTGTTTTATCTTGAGAACAGCAGTAAGTTCACAAACACACATTCGTTTCTTTTCAAGCATTTTAAGTATCCTGAGCCTCATCGGGTCTGCCAGTGCCCTTAGTACATTTACTAAATCTCTCATTATGCCTCCTAAGACTATATAGACATATTTACATATGTCATTATAATATAATGTTAAGAATTTGTCAAATACAAAATATATAATTCTCAGGAAATTTCAACGTGAATATTCAGTAAACTAAGAATATGAAGATATTTAACTACTTCATTTCTGTTGATACCCAAGGATGTCGAAATATTAGATAATGTAACAGGCCTTCTTTAGAAAAGTGGGATCAGGACGGAATCTGGAATATCCCATTAGATAGGCAGTGCTATCTAACCACGATATGATGCTATGCATCATACCCCATTCTATTTTATACCGTTAGAATGCTGCTGTGAAAGTCTAACGAGGTTTGCTTGCATTAAGGAATTGCACAATTATACCACCACCAAACCCCTGAAACAACTCGGAACGGAATGATTCAAGGGCTTCAATAGCAAGACTATTAGAATGGGCAAATGGATTGCGATACTTTGTGGATATTGTTTCGAGGATTTTAGGAAAACATTTTGGATTTAGAAAATAATCGGGTTTATTAAGATGAGTTCTTTTGAATTACTTTTCAGTTTGATAACCAGATCTATATCCGAGGCGATGTGAGCTGTATCTGATAAACTGCTACCAAAGATATAACAGGATTCAATTTCCTCATAACTTTGGGAAAGGAATTTACAGATTTCTTTCCCTAATGCATACCTGAAAGTGCTGTTTGCCCACCTATCATTCTCTTGAATTAATCGCTCAACGGAAGCAGTGTCCTTTGTCGATGATTTCTCAACACAAAATTGCAATGCCGTATTTATCATGTCTCTTATTTTCATTTTATGGAAATAACCCCCGATACTGATACACATCAGCAATCCTTTCAATGGCAACGATGTAAGCAGCGCTTCTTAATGAAACACTCTTCTCGCGAGCTTTCTTCCAGACTTTCTCAAAAGCACGAACAAGCCTCTTCTCTAGTCTCTGATTAATTTCTTCTTCCTCCCAATATAATCCACTGAGCGCCTGCACCCATTCGAGATGGCTAACGATAACACCACCAGCATTTGCAAGAATATCAGGAATAACAGTGACTCCTTTTCCCTCTAAAACCTTATCCGCTTCAGGTGTGGTTGGGCCGTTAGCTCCTTCTGAAATCACTTTTGCTTTAATTTCACCAACGTTATCTTTCCTGATTTGATTTTCAAGAGCTGCAGGAATCAAAATATCAACATCTTGATATAATACATCATCGCGATCAGAATGTTTCAATTTCTTGTATTCTTTTAGATTCGTATGCTTTTCTACGAATTCCATAAGTTCATCTACCGGAAGACCCTTGTGATCAATAAGAGCACAGAAGGCATCAGAAACCGCAACGATTTTTGCTCCCATCTGCTCTAAGAAAAGAGCAGCATATGTCCCAACATTACCAAAACCCTGAACAGCAATAGTAACATCCTTCAGGCTTTTCCCCCGTTTTTTGTAAAGTTCCCTTGTTGTTATTGCAACTCCTCTTCCTGTTGCCTGTTTCCTTCCGAGTGAACCACCCATAACTTCCGGTTTACCTGTAACAATGGCGGGTTCTGGATATCCCTTGAACATACTGTAGGTATCCATCATCCATGCCATTGTTTTTGAAGTGGTGAAGACATCCGGTGCAGGAATATCGGAATGCGGACCTAAGATTGGCATAATCTCTGTAGTGAACCTCCGGGTAAGCCTTTCCAATTCTCCCTCAGATAACTTCGTCGGATCACAAATCACACCACCTTTTGCTCCACCATAAGGAAGGTCAACGAGAGCACACTTCCATGTCATCCAGGAAGCAAGTGCGATTACTTCATCCTCACTTACCTCAGGAAAATATCTTACTCCACCTTTTGTCGGGCCAAGAACATTGTTATACTGACAGCGCATTCCATTGAAACAGACCACGCTTCCATCATCCATCCTAACAGGAAAGGAAACCTTTAATATCCGCATTGGACATTTAAGAATCTCACGAATATGTTCCGGGACACCGATGCATTCCGCAGCCTTCTCTACCTGTTCCTGAACCATTTTTACTAACGAAAATTTCATAAACCTCTTTCAAATAGTTATTGCGATGATTTATAGGTAG
>SOKD01000389.1 GCA_004376305.1 Candidatus Cloacimonadota bacterium
AAGATTACGAACTTCCCTATTCCCAAGCTGCCATGCATGAATTAGTTCTATCCGGATCAAAACAGAAAAAATTGGGTGTAAAGACCCTCGATATCGCAAAACGGCTCCTTGACCTGGGATTTCATGCTCCAACCATTTACTTTCCTCTTGTCGTTCCTGAGGCACTCATGATAGAACCAACCGAAACAGAACCAAAGGATACTCTGGATGCTTTTATCAATGCGATGAAGCAAATTGCACGGGAAGCTGAAAATGAACCGGAAACACTTAAACAAGCTCCCGTAACAACTCCGGTCAGGAGATTAAACGAGGTGAAAGCAGCCAGAGAGCTCAAGGTTAAACATTCAGAGGATTCTGAAAATGAGTAAGTTCAAAAACTTCTTCAGACATGCCTTTGCTGTTGAGCCAGATGAAACCGCCCTGTATGCAGAAGAGGATATACCGTCAGAAAGAAGGGCTGAACTTATCGAACGATTTGCAAAGGAAATCGTTGACAGGAGACTCTCCGTTCCAGCAATCATCTTTCTCGAAATGGTAAAACCACTTTCTTTTCTTGGTTCACAAGCAATGATCTTTCTTGAGCCGATCATCCAAAGTGTCTTTTCATTCAAAAGTTACAAAGAAGTGTATCTTTTGCTTGAAAAAAGAGAGAATGTCGAACGGTTACTCCAGGAAATAGAAAAACGAGTGCAAGAAAAATAATCATTATGTTCTTGGTCTTATATTTTACATCTCTGCTGTTTTAAAGGAGGTTATATGGGTAATAATGAAATAAATGCAATTCTTGCAACAGATTGCGGAAGTACAACAACAAAAGCAATCCTCATTGAAAAGAAAAATAATGAATATCGGCTCATCGTGCGAGGTGAAGCGCCAACAACAGTAGAAGCACCCTTTGAGGATGTCACCAAGGGAGTACTCAATGCCATTAGAGAGGTTGAAGAACTCGCCGATAGAGAAATCCTCGATGGGGATAACATTATAACTCCAAGGACTGATGAGAAAAAGGGTGTTGACCTTTATATCTCTACATCGAGTGCTGGCGGCGGTTTACAGATGATGGTTGCAGGTGTTGTGAAAACTATGACAGCGGAGAGCGCGGCACGAGCTGCGCTCGGGGCAGGCGCAATAGTAATGGAAACTATTGCATCAAACGACGGGCGGTTAACTCATGAAAAAATTGAACTCATCAGAAAGCTTCGTCCGGATATGATTCTCCTATCAGGAGGTATCGATGGCGGTACCGTGAAACATGTTGTTGAGCTTGCAGAGGTTATCGGTGCAGCAGACCCGCGCCCTCGATTCGGCACGGATTATAAGCTGCCTGTTATTTATGCAGGCAACAAAGATGCAAGGGAATTTGTCAAGGAAAATCTGGAACAGAGAACTGACCTGAGTATTATCGAAAACTTGAGACCAGTACTGGAGAGGGAAAACCTTGAACCCGCCCGCAACGAAATTCATGACCTATTTATGGAACATGTTATGGCGCATGCACCGGGGTATAAGAAGCTCATGACCTGGACTGCAGTGCCGATTATGCCAACACCTGGTGCAGTCGGACTCATCATCAAAGCAATCGCAGATACCGAGCAAATTCAGGTGATTGGTGTTGATATTGGCGGCGCAACAACGGATGTCTTTTCAGTATTCCAGAACATTTTCAACAGAACCGTAAGTGCAAATCTTGGAATGAGTTATAGCATCAGCAACGTACTTGCTGAAGCGGGTGTTGAAAATATTATGCGCTGGATTCCATTTGATGTGGATAGAAAATATCTGCGGAATATGATAAAAAATAAAATGATACGTCCTACGACCATCCCGCAAAGCCTGAAAGAATTACAGCTTGAACAAGCAATAGCACGCGAAGCGCTCAGGCTCGCCTTTGTTCAACACAAATCAATGGCAGTTAGCCTAAAGGGCGTGCAGCAGGAAAGAACCATATCCGATGCTTTCAACCAGTCTGCCACAGGAGAGAGTCTCATTGATATGATGAATTGTGATCTCATCGTCGGTTCAGGAGGCGCCCTTTCTCATGCGCCTCGAAGGAATCAAGCGGCATTTATGCTCATTGATGGTTTTCTTCCTGAAGCGGTAACGCGACTTGCAGTAGATTCCATCTTTATGATGCCACAACTCGGAGTGCTCTCAACAGTGAATGAAAAAGCTGCAACTGAGGTATTCGATAAAGATTGCCTTATCAGACTTGGAACCTGTATCGCCCCTGTTGGAAAAGGAAGGGAAGGGCGATCCTGCGTGCAGGTAGCCATTGATAACAAAACAATCGCTGTTAATTATCTTGACATGGCACTTGTTCCTCTCAAACCGGGTGAGAAAAAGCAGGTCACCATTTCACCGGCAAAAGGTTTTGATATAGGTGCCGGAAGTGGTAAACAAATAACTGCAACAATTGAAGGCGGCATTGTCGGTCTCATCATCGATGGACGGGGAAGGCCGTTGGAACTACCGGAAGATGCAAAAAAAAGAATTGCCTTGTTAAAACGGTGGAACGCAGCACTGGGAATCTATCCGGAGAAAACTCAATAACGTAAAGAAATGAGGAGGGTCAGTGGCACACGCTTATACACCAGGTCTTAAAGTAACTGCACGTTCGGTTGTACGGAAGGAAAGAAGGTTACCATTGAAAGGCAAAGTTGTTGTCAACGCTGGGGATGAAGTAAGTGCTAACACAATTGTTGCTACCACATCGCTTCCCGGAGCAGTAGAACCACTCAACCTTGCCGGAAAACTCGGTATTCCTCCATCTGATATGCATGAATATCTAATAAAAAAAGTCGGCGACAGTCTTAAAAAGGATGAAATTATTGCCCAGACAAAAGGCCTTTTTGGGCTTTTCAAAACTATTATAAAATCACCAATAAAGGGAACGATCGAAAATATTTCTGATATTACAGGACAATTAATACTGAGAGCACCACCCAAAAAGGTAGAAATCGATGCTTATATAGACGGGAAAGTTGTCAAAATTATTGAAAATGAAGGTGTTGTTGTGGAAAGTGTTGCGGCATTTGTCCAGGGTATTTTTGGCATCGGAGGAGAAACAAAAGGAATCATAAAACAAATTGCCGCAAGCCCCGACGACATTATAACAGAAAACATGATTACCAAGGAACTCGCGGGTACAATTCTTATCGGCGGTTCCCTTGTTGATAGCAACACATTAAAGAAGGCAGCACAACTTGGTGTTAGAGGAATCGTTGTTGGAGGAATTGATGATCAGGATTTGAGAAACTTTCTCGGCTATGACATTGGTGTTGCCATAACCGGCTCAGAAGATATTGGCATTACACTTGTTATCACAGAGGGTTTCGGAAAGATGAAAATGGCAGAACGAACATTTAAACTGCTGTGTGCACAGGAAGGCAAGAAAGCTTCGATCAACGGCACAACACAGATACGTGCCGGCGTATTACGTCCTGAGATTGTCATTCCACTTCCTGGAGAAAAAGCGGAAGAAGCCGTTCAAGCAAGCAAAGGATTGGAGATTGGCTATCCCGTTCGTGTTATTAGAGAGCCGCATTTTGGTTCAATTGGAAAAGTTTACGAGCTTCCTCCAGAGTTGAAAGAAATAGAAACAGAAGCAAAAGTGAGAATTCTTGGGGTTTTATTTGAGGATGGTAAAAAAATTATTTTGCCCCGTGCAAATGTGGAAATGATCGAGCAATAGACACATTATTTTTGATTTCTGTATACTGAAATCTGCTCTCGCCTTGGCGCAAACAAACGCAAAGAAAGAAGAAAACCAACGTTACATGTTTCAAACCGATAGAATTGGAAACCAAGAAGACGTAGCTATGGAGGAAAGATGGCTCGTGACAATGACAGAAGCCTGATAGATAGTATAAACAACGCGGTCTCAAAATATTACGAACCAAAGGAAACAGAACCAG
This sequence comes from Candidatus Cloacimonadota bacterium, assembly GCA_004376305.1. Lineage (GTDB taxonomy): Bacteria > Hydrothermota > E44-bin80 > E44-bin80 > E44-bin80 > SOKD01. The sequence continues at coordinate 3,915 of SOKD01000389.1, forward strand.
TCCTCAAAGCCCAGCAACAGATTCTTTACTTGAAAAATTTTATAGAAGCGCTGGGGCGTTACCTTCCTCATCGACTGGTGAAAAAGGTTTCCATCGAGCCAGAGAAAATAAAAGTTGATGGCGAAAGAAGAACCGTTACCATTCTTTTTGCCGATCTTACAGGATTTACAACGATGTCAGAAACAATGGACCCTGAAGATGTTGTTCAGGTGGTCAATGAATACTTCACCCGAATGCTTAATGTTGTTTTCAAGTATGGCGGTGCAATTGACAAATTCATGGGCGACGCCATCCTTGTTGTCTTTGGGGCACTCGAAACACACGAGGATGATGCCATCCGAGCAACCCTTGCAGGAATTGAGATGCAGAAGGAAATGGAAACATTCAATAAGGAGGGAGCCCTTCCCTTCCCACTTTCCATGAGCATTGGAATCAACACCGGTCCAGTCGTTGCAGTAAATGTTGGCACGCTGGAGAGAATGGAGTTTACTATTATGGGCGATAACGTTAACCTTGCCTCACGCCTTGAGGGGGTTGCGAAACCGGGACAGGTAATTGTGAGCCGGTCCACATATCAAAAAATAAAAAATCACATAAAAGTTAAAAAACTCCCTTCAGTAAAAGTGAAGGGAAAGAAAAAACCGGTGCTTATCTATCTTGCTGAGAAACCAGCAATTCAGAAAAGAACTCAGAGGGCAATTGCCTTTAAGGCAAAAACAAAATTCATTGGCAGAAAAAACGAACTCAAAGCTCTGAAAAAGGCAATTGAAACAGCACATGCGGGTGAACGGAAACTGGTTTCAATAATTGGAGAATCGGGCACGGGAAAAACCCGACTCCTGGACGAAAGTGACTCACTACTCGCAGCAGCAAGGTTTGTCGTGCTCAGAGGAGATGCATATTCGTATACTTCAGACATTGCTTACTTTTCCTTTAAGCAAATCCTTACACAGCTTTTCGGTATCCGGGAAAAGGACAGCGATGATGAAAAAAAGCTGAAAATTACCTCCTTACTCAGCAGCAAAGGACTTGGAGAAATGGAGATGCTTATCATCCCCACATTACTTGATATTGAGACTGAACAAACCATGGGGATTCTGCCTGAAATGAAGAAAAAATACATCTTTGAATCAGTACGCAACCTTTTTTCCGTGCTTTCGCAGAGTTCTCTATGCATAAAATTTGAAGACCTTCAGTGGGCTGATAAACTTTCCATTGAACTCATACTGTTCCTTTCCTATGAAATCGTGAAAGGAAATTTCCTTCTTCTCTGCACATTCAGACCTGAATTCGCTTTTCCGCTTATTGGAGAAGATTTTGCTCTCTCGATTCACCTTGAAAACTTTGAAAAAGAATTCACGGCTCAGTACTTGAAAGAAATTTTCCAGGAGCGAGAGCCATCTCAGGAGATAACTGAACTTGTATTCACGCACTCAAAGGGAAACCCCTTGTATATTGAAGCACTTGCAAAGAACCTCGTTAAGCGAAGGCTTCTTAAGAGAAAAGAAGTAAGGATTGAATTGAGAAAATCGCCCGACCAGATAAGAGTCCCCGATACCATTAATAGCATTGTCATGGAGCGAGTGGACAGAATGGAAGAGATGGACCAGCGTCTTCTCCGGATGGCTTCAATCGTTGGACAAGTTTTCACGCATGAGGATCTTGCATATCTTCTCCAGAAGGATACCAGCGATATTAACGGAAACCTTGAAAGTCTGGAGCATTTTGAAGGGGAAATAACAAGTATACAGGATGGTGACAATCCTACCTACCGCTTCAATACACCAACCATGAGAGAAGTGATTTACAATTCAATGCTCAAAAAAACCAGAACGGAATTACATAAACGATATGGAGACTGGATATTACAGCGTAACAGAGAAAACCAACAACCTGTTCTCGAGATACTCGCTTACCATTTTGTCAATGGTGGTGATGTCGAAAATGGCATCATGTTCTCAAAGCTCTCAGGAGAAAAAGCGCGAACCTACTTTGCCAATGAAGCCGGAATTAAATTCTTCAAGGATGCAATGCGTTTGCTTAAAAAAACCGAAATGACAGGAGAAAAAGAAAAGGTAAAATTGGAAATATTCAGAAGACAGGGTTACTTCCTCATGATGTTAGGAGATACGAAAAATGCACTTCTTAACCAGAAACGTTCACTACGTCTTGCCAATAAATTGGGTCAAAACAAAGACAAAATTATGTCACTTATAAACATCGGTATGCTCTATGATAAAATGGGCATTCCGCAAAAACCTATTAAATACTACAAAAGAGCAAGAAAGGCAGCAAAAAGCATTGGCCTCCTTCCACTCGTTGCTATGACCGAAAATAACATGGGCATCTACTACAAAAAGACGGGACAATTCGAAAAAGCCCTCGCATCATTTGCTAACTCACTTGACATTAACAGAACAATTAAAAATCCGATAGAGGAAGCTGTCGCCATTATGAATACTGGAGAGGTTTACAAACTACTCGGTTCCCCGGATAAAGCACTGGAAAATTACAAAACAGCAATGAAAATGTTTAAGAAACTGAATGCAAAAGACAGGTTGCCAGTCCTGCATTTTGCAATCTCCACGACACATCTTATGAAGGGTGACTTCGAAAAGGCAAAATCGCATGCTGATGAAGCACTCCATCTTGCACGCGAGGTTGGCGATATGAAGACTGAGAAAGACAGCCTTGGAACACTTGGAATTATTGTCTTCAGAATGAATCAACCGGTAAAAGCAATCGAGCTCTATAATCAGTCGCTCGCAATGGCAGAGAAGATGCATGACCTTGAGCACCAGATGACCCTGTTTATCAACATCGGGGAAGTATTCCACAATGTCGGGGATTTCGAAAATGCTGTTGAATACCACAGGAAGGGAAAGGAATTGGCTGAACAGATACGGCATCCACTGGGCTTTCTTGAAGCAACACGGCTCCTCGGCGTGGACTGCTACTATATGGATAAACCGGAGGATGCTCTTGTTCATCTCAACACGGTCAAGGAAAAGGCAGAGAAAATGAAACAACCAAAATACTACGCATACTCTGTAGCTCTCCTGGGACTTTTTGACAAAAACAGGGACAGATCAAAAGCTATGCAGGGATTGAAAAAAGCTCTTGACCTATCAAGGGAAATGAAAGATGTTGATATGGCAATAAACCTGTTCAGGGAAGCTGCTCGCTCATCCATCAAAGATAAGGACTATCAAGCAGGACTCCAGAATGCCACCACGATCCAGAACCTCTCGGGTCAATTGGGCTATTTACGAGAACATGCATGGGGAACCTACCTTGTTGCTTACTGCAACAAAGCATTGGACAACAAGGAGTGGCAAGTGCAGATGCAAAAGGCACAGTCGCTTGCTCAAGAGATAGAGGATGGCTATCTTTGTTCCTTGATCTCCAAGTTCCGCGAAACCAATCAGGAGTAACCACAAAGAAAAATAAAACAGATGCAAGAATTATGGAGGAAAAATGATGATCTTTATTCAGTTTTTATCTAAGTTACTGCTTCTGCCCTATCTCGTTATGTCACCACTTTTTCTAACAACTTCAACTATTGATTTTGGTTTTGAAAAGTCGATTGGTCTCATTGAAGTCAGAGGTATAATAAACGAGGAAGTTCGGAAGGAAACGGTGAAAAATCTTTCAAAATTCAGGAGAACCAAAAACATCCGCGCCATCGTCCTTCGCATTGAGAGTCCTGGAGGTGGGGTTTCAGCCTCCCAGGAAATTTACAATGAAATAAAGAGGGTACGAAACGCGGGAAAACCGATCTATGCTTCAATGGGAAGCATCGCAGCTTCGGGTGGCTACTATATTGCTGTCCCCTGCGACAAAATCTTTGCCAATCCCGGTACAGATACAGGCTCAATTGGTCTCATAATGGAAATTCCCAATGTGGAGAAATTACTCAAAAAGGTCGGTATTGACTTTATGGTCATCAAGTCAGAGGAACACAAGGATATTGGCTCGCCATTCAGAGAAATGTCAAAAAAGGAAGAGGAGCTTCTCAAGGCTGTCATTGATGATATCTATCAACAGTTTATTGATGCAATCGTACAGAATCGCGGATTAGAAAAAGAGGAAGTCCTCAAAATTGCCGATGGAAGGATCTTGACCGGCAGGCAGGCAGTTGAGGTGGGGCTTGTTGATGAACTGGGAGACCTGCAGGATGCAATTACTGCAGCAGTAGAAGCTGCTGGCATAAAAGGCAGACCAAAAATTACCAGGCCAAAAAAGAAAAAACCGACACTCATGGAACTTCTTGGGATATCATCTTTTCTCCAGGAGTATGTTACAACGATAAGGCTACAATATCGTTAACAACACCAGTCGCTGCGCTGCGTAACGGAAATTGAAAAACACACTCTCATTTTTTCTTTTTCTGCCAATAGTACTGCTCTTGACCGCATTGTCAGCGGAAGAGAATCTCTCCGTTTCATACATTCTCGTTGATTTCGAGCAAGGCAGCGTTATCGATAGAAAGGACAATGCAGGGTTTCTTGAACAACCGTTTCCACCAGGTTCCCTTATAAAACTTTTCAGTACTTATGCATACTTAAGAGACGGAGGCGATTCTTATAAAGTCCTTCTCTGTCCCGAGACATCAATAGGGTCCTCAATTCCTCCAGGATGTTGGTACAGACCGGGACACGGATACATGGATCTCATTGGGGCAATCGCGAATTCCTGTGATACCTATTTCTCAAAATTTTTTACGCTCAAAAGATTCACATTGCTGGTAAATGTTCTCAACCAGTATCAGTTAATAACAGGCAGTGACTTTGAAACCTTATTGGCTCTCTCCAGCGCTCAAAAACGGGAAACCTGGATTGGCATCGGGAAACACTTGCGAATTCGACCAGTTGACCTTTTCTTTGCCATTTACTCCATTGTTGGTAATGGAAGTATCTATGAAAGAAGTGATTCCTATTTGATATTCGAGAGAAAAATGAAAACAGGCAGTAATTTTGTTCGAGTCATCAGAGAAGGTATGAGGGAAGGAAGCCTGACAGGAACAACAAAAACTGTCCAGGAGATAATCGGTATGAAAAAGGTTTTCTGCAAAACAGGAACAGCGACCTACTTTTTTATTGAAGAAGACTATCGCAAAACCCACGGATATTTCATCGGGTTCTGCCCGTACCCGGAACCTCAATGGGGAATTCTTGTGTTTCTCCTCAACGGTGATGGCAAAGCAGCAGCCAAAATTGGAGCCACTATCCTGAAAGATTTACTGAAGCAAGAAGAAAATGGTTATTAAATTGCTATGCATAGTTTCTAATATAACTTTATGCTTTTTATTCTTTATCCTTTACCCTTTATCCTCTGTGCTTTATCCGTTGACACTTGACACTCGTTCCACAATTGATGTTCGTATCCTTGAAATATTTCATCCGAAAGAACTTACGGTAACTACATGCTCAGATACATTCTCCATAGCATTGGTTGGTAATAGTCTTCTTGTGAATAGCGCGAAAAAAACAATGTTCTTCTCAAGGAACGAAACCACTATAGCAATCAAAGACAAAATAAAAAGAACCTACCGGGGAACAATTAAAATCTACGCGCTCATGGCTGAACTGGTCATTATTAATAGAGTCTCGATTGAGCATTACTGTGCAAGCGTTGTGGGTGCAGAAATGGGAATTGCATCTTTTGAGGCATGGAAGGCTCAGGCTATTGTATCACGAACATACCTTTTTGGAAATCTAAAACGCCATAATCAGTATGACTTCTGTGATTTAACTCATTGTCAGGTATACAAGGGACGGGAAAGCGAAACAGATACAGCAAAAAATGCTGTCGAAGAAACTGAAGGAATGTTCATCTGGGATGGAAACAAATTAGCAGAAGTTTATTATCATTCAACATGCGGAGGAAAAACAGCAAACTCCTCATCTATATTTAAAGAAGCGAATGAATCCCTTATCAGTGTTTCTGATTCCAATTACTGCGAAGATTCTCCCCATTACCGGTGGGAATGGAATCTTTCGTATGCAGATGCGCCATTTAAGGAACTCCAGGTCTTGAAAAGAGCGCTTGATGGAAGGGTTACTGAAATAAAAGTGCATGGAGTAAAAGAGCGCGGGTGGAAATTCAGGATGAGAATTGGACATCAGTTCGGCTGGAATAAACTGCGGAGTTCGTGGTTTTTTGTTGAGAAAAAGGATACCTATTTCCTTTTTACAGGAAAAGGTCTGGGTCATGGGTTAGGAATGTGTCAGTGGGGCGCAAAGACTATGGCTGCACAGGGCAAAACCTGCGAAGAAATCCTGAAACACTACTTTCCCAAATTGCAAGCAAGACAATAAGTAACTAAGAGAATAAAATACCCTTTTCCTCTGATATTCTAATTACCCAATAACTAAATAACTCTCTTTCACTCTTTCTGTCCAATTCTCAGTTCCCTCATCTTCCGGTGAAGGTTTGTCCTTTCAATGCCCAGTTCTTTTGCTGTTTCCGAAACGTTCCCGTCGTTTTCTCTTAGTCTTTCTTCAATATACAGCTTTTCAAAGCTCTTCTTAGCTTCTTTGAACGGTTGTTGCAATAAGGAAACTTCCTTTTGTTTGCCTTTTCCCCTCAACAGTGTCTCAACATCTTCAGTGTCAATCAATTCAGCTTCTTTTAATATCAGAAGTCTCTCAACAACATTTCTTAATTCTCTTATATTACCAGGCCAGTCGTAATCCCTCATCGCATCAGCTGCTTTCTTTGAAAAATCCTTTTGTCCAATCCCGGACTGCGAAATCAATCTCCTCAGAAAATGATCTATCAGTAAGGGTATGTCTTTCTTTCTCTCCCGTAGTGGCGGAACCGTTATGGGAAAAACATTCAATCTGAAAAAAAGGTCCTCTCGGAAATTTCCTTGCTTTACCTCTTCTTCTATATCTTTATTCGTTGAAGCAAGTATTCGTACATCAATGCTCAACTGTTTATTGCTTCCGAGAGGTGTTGCTTCACCTGTTTCAATAAGTCGTAGCACCTTCGCCTGAGTTGCAATATTCATATCACCTATCTCATCAAGCAGTATTGTCCCTCCATTTGCGGATGCAAATTTTCCTATTTTCTTCCCGGCAGCACCAGTAAATGCTCCTTTTTCATAGCCAAAGAGTTCACTTTCAACAAGTTCATCCGGGATTGCAGCACAATTTACCTTAAT
>SOKD01000253.1 GCA_004376305.1 Candidatus Cloacimonadota bacterium
AGCAAAAAAAATGCACGGAAAAAAGGGCAGGGATGCAATAATTAAGATCCCCCCTGGAACAACCATTTACGATAAAAGTGGCAACGTACATTGCGATTTGCTTACTCCTGGTGAGGAAATAGTAATTGCGCGGGGAGGCAGGGGTGGGAAAGGAAATGTACACTTTGCATCCTCAAGACATCAAGTTCCCGAAACCGCAACAGACGGCAAACCAGGTGAGATAAAGCGAATAACGTTTGAACTAAAGTCAATTGCTGATGTAGGCATTGTTGGGTATCCAAATGCAGGTAAATCAACATTCCTGCATGCAATTTCGAGTGCAACTCCAAAAATCGCAAATTACCCTTTCACCACACTTTCCCCAAATCTTGGGGTGGTTGAATTTGATGATTATTCACGACTGATATTTGCCGATATTCCCGGAGTTATTAAGGGTGCTTCCCATGGGAAAGGCCTTGGTTTTGAATTCTTAAGACATATTGAGCGGACAAACCTGCTCTTATTTATACTTGATATAACATCAAAAACCATTGAACACGACTATATTGCTCTTATGCATGAACTAACAACATACAGCGCTACATTTTCCAAATATCCAAGGATCATAGCAATTAATAAAATTGATCTGACTGAAGGAGCATTAAGGAAACCAATCTTCGGAGAGGTAACTTTCCCCATTTCAGCTCTCAAAGGAACTGGCATAAAACCTCTGCTCGAAAAAATTCAAAGCATGCTTACAAACACTGGAGGAACGAATGGCAAACAGAAAAGAACCACTTGAGGAAATAATAAAGGAATTAAATTGCCATGATATTAAAAGGAGACTCAGGGCGGTAGACTTACTCGTTGAGAGGGGCGGAAAACAGGCAGAAAAGGAGCTTCTAAAACTTCTAAGAGACGAAAGCTGGCATCTCAGGAACTATGTTGCCAAAGTGCTTGGAGGATTTGGAAAATATATCATCAGTTCTATTCTAGCAGAAGCAAAACAGGGTGTATGGTACGTTCGCTCTGCAACATGTATGACACTTGGTTATATCGGAGAAATCGAATGTCTTGATCCCTTGCTTTCATTGCTTGAGGATCAAAGCACGCAGGTGCAGATTGCTGCTGAGGAAGCACTCATAAAGATTATCAACAAAGACAGGTTGAAATTCGTTGAATCATATCTCTCAAAAAAGGATGCAGATTTTCAAGAATTCATCCTTGAAAAACTGAGAAAGATCGATACAGATCTGTACAAGGATATTATCGACGAAAGCGCTTAATATGGATGAGAGAATCCATGAATGGATAAAAATAAGCCTCCTTGAGGGTATCGGTGAAAACCGTTTGCGAACCCTCATGCTTACCCTCAAAGACCCATTTCTCATCTATGAAAGAAACAGCGATGAACTGCTAAAAGTGCTCCCCATGTATGGAAAAATAATAAAACAAATAAAAGAAACAAAAATTGACTTAACAGAATATGAGAAAAAAATTCACGATTACAATGTAAACGTAATAACAATCCTCGACCAGGCTTATCCGCACATATTGCGTGAAATTGCAAACCCCCCGCCTATTCTCTATGTAAGGGGTAAATTTGAGCAAGACGATAATCTATCAATTGCCATCATAGGTTCTCGATTTGCAAGTTACTATGGAAAAAAAATAGCAGAGAGATTTACCCGTTCACTTGTTACAATGAATTTTACCATTATCAGCGGAATGGCACGGGGAATCGACACTATTGCCCATCAAACCGCACTTCACGAAGGCGGAAGAACAATCGCATTTCTCGGCTCAGGTATTGACGTCGTTTATCCGCGAGAAAACAAAAAACTCATGCAGCTTATTATTGGGAATGGAGCGGTTGTTTCAGAATTCCCGCTCGGAACCGAACCCTTTGCTACTAATTTTCCCCAAAGGAACAGACTTATTAGCGGGATGTCCCTTGGAATTGTTGTTGTAGAAGCAACGCTTAAAAGCGGAACATTTACTACGGTTAAATGGGCTCTCGAACAGGGCAAGGAAGTTTTTGCAATTCCGGGAGATACGGTAAGAAAAACAAGCATGGGTTCGAACAGGCTCATTCAGCAGGGAGCAAAGCTGGTTGTTGATGTCGAGGATATTATAGAAGAGTTTCCTTTCCTGAAACGAAAGGATTATACACCTCCTCCTCAACCAGAAAAGGTAGGATTATCATCAAAAGAGAAGGCTGTTTTTGATTCTCTTAAGGAATCACCACTCCCCATCGATGACATAATCGAGACTAACGAACTCCCTTCATCAAAAGTGAGCAGCATTCTTCTTTCGCTGGAAATTAAAGGACTTATCCAGCAACTTCCCGGAAAAAGGTTTATACGAAGGAGTATACAATAATGGATATGGAAGAATTACGTAAACAAGTAGAAATCCTTCTCTTTGCTTCTCCTGAATCCCTTAGCATTAATGCAATGAAACGAGCCCTCGGTGAGGAAGATACCAAAAACATTGAAGGGATTTTGACCAATCTTGCTGACGAATACAATGCAACGAAAGGACTTTTTATTGAGAAGGTCCAGGGTGGATACCAAATATTCACAAAACCAGAATACGACTATATCGTCAAAAAACTAAGAGATGAGGAAAGGAAGTACACTATTTCAAGAGCAGCCCTCGAAGTTCTTGCAATCGTTTCTGTTTTTCAGCCCATAACAAAACCAGAAGTAGAATCAATCAGAGGTATTGCAAGTGATGGGGTTGTCAAGCACCTTGTGGATATAGAATTGCTCAAAATCACCGGAAGATTGCATGCACCGGGCAGGCCAATTCTCTACTCCACCACCCCTGAATTTCTTAAGTATTTCCACCTCGCTGCCACTGAAGACCTGAAAACACTGTACAAAAAATACGGCAAGGAGTTTGATTTACCGGAAAAAGAGGAGAGAGATATTATCAATGAAGATACGGTTGATTCCAATCAAGACGAAAGTCCTAACGGAGAAGGACACGATAATTGATATTGTTGAAGTTTTTTCGAAACAGTACCTTCAACAAAGCGATATCGTCGTTATCGCAGAAAGTGCTCTCGCCATT
>SOKD01000243.1 GCA_004376305.1 Candidatus Cloacimonadota bacterium
AAGACAGATAAAGCTGCCGACCACTTGAGGGAGGCTGTTCGGATTCAGCCAAACCTTCAGGAAGCCAAGAAAATGATTGAGAATAGGAAGTAATTATGCTATACTGTTTGTAGGTGCATACGATACGGGGATGCTGGATAAACAAAGTAATCGTTTATTTTTTGCAGGGCAAAAGGAAAGGTTAACTATGGTTTCAATTGTTGTTCCGATTTACAATGAGGAAAAAATAATTAGAGAACTCCTTGTAGTAATTAAAAAGAGCTTTCACTCGCAGAATATTCCATTCGAGATACTTTTCGTTGATGACGGAAGCAATGATGGAAGCTGGTCTATTATCGAGACGTTATCAAGAGAGAATAAAGAGGTGCGGGGTTTGAAACTGGCAGGGAATGTGGGGCAGCACAATGCGCTTATGGCAGGGTTTGAACATACGCAGGGCGATTTTATTATCACCCTTGACGCTGATATGCAGGATAGTCCGGGAAATTTACCGAGGATATACAAACAACTTTGTTCAGGATATGATATTGTTGGTGGCAAGCGAAAAACACGTAAGGATTCGCTACTCAGAAAAATGCTCTCATTTCTCATGCATTTTACCATTCGATATTTTACGAGACTGAATGTTGCCAGTACACATGAATTTACTGATTATGGGTGTATGCTCAGAGGTTACCGAAAATGGGTGATCGAAAAGCTCCTGGAAACAGGGGGGAAATCCGTCTACATTCCAACATTTACATCTCTGATTGGTGGGAAGTTCTGTGAAATCGAAATTGAGCATGGGAGCCGAAAGCAGGGAAAATCAAAGTATGGGATAAGAAATCTTTTGAGCCTGTACTTCGATATGATAACAGATATATCATTATTTCCCGTTCAGATAATCAGTTACTCGGGAATAGTGCTTTCCTTTGTTGGGTTTGCGCTCGGTTTGGTTATTTTCATCAGAAGGATATTCATTGGACCAGAAGTGGAGGGTGTTTTTACGCTCTTTGCATTCCTCTTTATTTTCACCGGTGTGCTTCTTGTCGCAGTAGGATTGATCGGGGAATACATAGGAAGAATATACAGAGAGGTAAACAAGAGCCCGCGATATGTCATTCGTGAAAAGCTGGGGTACCGGAAACCACTCCGTATTGGTTTTTTCGGATATTCCGAGGTTGGTTATACCTGTCTCGAAAAACTTATACAAATGGGTGAGGATGTCGTTTTTGTTGTTACGCACAGGGATCAAAAGGATGAACGTATCTGGTTTCGAAGCGTTAGCGATCTTGCACACAGAAATCTCATACCGGTTTTAAAACCTGAAAATATACTGGATAAACGGTTTACTGCTCGCATATCTTCTTTTAAACCCGATGTTGTTCTTTCCGTTTACTTCCGTAACATTTTTGGAAGGGAGTTGCTAACCATTCCTCCCTCAGGATGCATAAATCTGCATGGTTCATTGCTGCCATCGCATAGAGGGAGGGCACCGGTAAACTGGGCAATAATTCATGGGGAGAAAGAGACAGGAGTTACCCTGCACTATATGACAGAGAAGGTCGATGCGGGTTCCATCATTATGCAGAAGAAGATAGCAATTGAGAGTACTGATACAGGGTTTTCACTCACGAAAAAGATTGCGTCCGAAGGTGCAGAGCTTCTGAGGAAATGTATAGATATACTGCACCGTGAGAAACCGAAAGCAACGCCCCAGGACGAAAGCAAAGCAAGCTACTTTGGAAAGCGTACTCCCGAGATGGGAAGAATTGATTGGAAATGGAATGCAGAGACAATTCATAATTATGTACGGTCTCTTACAGATCCATTTCCCGGTGCATACTTCATGTTGCGGGAAAGAAAATGCGTTATCCTTCGGGGTGAAATCAGCGAATGTGTACAATCGGCAGATGCTCAAAGTGAATGGAAGATTGCATCGAAGGATGAAGCAATGCTGAAGGGAATAATTGCACCGGGAACCATTGTGAAGGTTGGCAAAGGATCGATAATGGTGATGACCCGGGAAGCGTGTTTTAATATCCTTGAGGTTTCACTTGATGGCAAAAGGCTTTCGGGTAATGAATTTGCCAGCTTGTATAGACTAAGCGCAGGTGACCGTCTTGAAGGTTAAGGAGTTTTTTGATCGCTACTGGAAGCACAAGCATTTGCGACGGTTCGATAGTTACTATAACTTCCTTTCCTTAATCAACGAAAATATCTTTGAAATAATTTCGCAAGGTAAACATAAGAAAATTCTCCTGATTGGAATGGGAAATACACCGGATAATAGTTTCTTTCGCTTGCTGGATGGTGAAAAGGTATGCATCGATGTTTCGATGGATGGTTTGAAAGGAATGAAGGACTTTCAGAAAGTGCAGATGGATGCGCAACAGATTGGATTTAAGGAGGGCAGTTTTGATCTTGTTTTCCTTCGCACCGTTATGCTGCATCTTGATCATAAGAAAACGATACCGGAGATTAAGAAATTACTCCGCAAGAACGGGTGTTTTTTCTGGGTGGAACCGATGAAGAATAACCTGTTTCTGTGGATATACCGATGTGTAATCTCCCCTGGCAGATGGACAAGAACAGCATACCTTGCACTTGAAGATATTGAGGAGTATGGTAAGGTGTTTGCGCATGTATGGCATAGAGAATATTTTCTCTTGACTGTTTTGCTGATTCCGGTTTACATAATCCTGCCGTGGTTCAGGAAATGTATTCATATGATACAGAGAGCGGAAATGCATATCATCGATCGATTCTGCTGGTTGCGAAAGCTGTGCTGGATAAGTTATGGCTTCGGGAGATCGTAATATCTGCAGACCTCAGAGTAAGATGCGTATGCCATAGAGAGGTGAGGATAAAACAATGCTTGTTATTGATGTCGGAAATTCCAGGACAAAAAGTGCCGTTTTCGAAAATGAGACCATTGAGAGAAGAAAGGTTTTTGATACGGGAGAACTCAAGAACATCGAATTCTTGCGCGATAACGTTTTGTCAGATGCTCACCATGGATGTATTGCATTCTCCTCAGTTGTTCCTGAGGTTGAT
>SOKD01000320.1 GCA_004376305.1 Candidatus Cloacimonadota bacterium
AGACTGACATGCTCTCAGATCAATGGTTTATTGTAGACTGATATGAAACCGATAGCATTTAAGGGGCATAATGTTACTTATGCCAAAGATCAAAAACAGTACATACCTTTACCGGGATTACGTAAGGGTGAGTACAATGTGAATCCGGAAGGTGCATTTGTCACATGCTGGAAGCCTTCGTTCAGGGACCGGTTGCGGATCCTGTTCGGTGGAAACTTCTGGATTGAGACATGGACCTTCTGGAAGAATCTGCAGCCGCTGAAAGTCACTACAAAGAAAAGTGAAGTAATAACGGGCAAATTTGGAACGCCTGATATCCCAGGAGCAGTACGTTACATAAAATTGGAAAGGAAAAAGAAAAGTGTCGATCAGTAATATAAAAAAGTTACCCGAATGTATAACGAAATCGACCTGGTGGAAAGAAATGTCCAGGTGGGATCGGTTTTTGTATCAGTGGTTTCCTAAGTATTGGGCTAGACGTGAATTGCGAAGATGCGTCAAAGATCCTAAATATTTTGTGGACAGATTTTGTGTAATCAAAAAAAAGGAAGAAAATGAACAGAAAACAGTTTTTCAAAAGAAGTCTTGTGGGATCGCTTGTGGCGCTGGTTTTCCCCTCATTACTACTGGCAAAGAAAAACCCAGGAGTTATCGAGACACAGAGGGAATTATGTTCAACACCAAAGAATCGATTATTGGCTCAGTACCCCCTCACGCCTGACGAGTGCTGGCCACCACCAGAATCGGTACCGGAATGGATCAAATTCACTTTGACTAATGCTCACAGCCCAATTCATATGCAGGTACGTGCAATAGATCATGCCACAGGAAAAGATGATTGGATCTTTGGAGGTTCGGGCATGATGGTAGTTGAAAAACTGGAATTATCTTTTTCCGTATTGACTAAGAAACTGAGATTATATCAAACAGTTGTTCTTAGTTATAAATATGAGAACGATGATGTTCCTGTTAATATTTACATACCGGTTCGTAGATTATTCAATGACGGAGAATTCAGATGGAATGCGTTCCAAGCAACAAAGAACTCTGAAGGAGGTTACAGTCTTATGACATTTGGCCGGCCAGGATATGTAGTTGAGCACTGGGAAGACCGGATCGATATACATCTGAGCTCATGATTCGGAAAAAATTTGTAAATTAGCATTGTTGATCAACATAATTAATCATTAAAAATTTGTACAAATGGAAGAAGACAAGAAACAAGTCGCTGAGGGTCCAGGACCCCAGGCAAATGTCCCAACGGGCGCAAATTCGGCTGCAAAGCCAGGATCACAAGGTGACAAACCAGATGCTTTACCGAATCGCGAAGAAGCATTGGAAATAGATGTCAGGAAAATGGTTAAAGAGAATGAGAACCTGACCAAGGAAAACAAAAGTCTACTTTTCGCGAATGACAGACTGATTGCCGAGAGAGATAAACTCTCGAAGAAAGTCGCAAAGCTGGAAACGAGAGTCGAGAACCAGATAACAGCTTTGAAAGGCAAGGCAACGGAAATTGCCAATTTGAAGAAAAAAGGTGGCGCAGAAAAAATGACCTTGCAACATCATCATTGATGTGTAACCCGCCATGCACATCGCGCATCCCTGAAAGGTTTGACATGAGCCTATTCAGGGATGCACTTTTACTTTTATGTTAATTTAAAATTATTGTTATGCAAATTAAAAAGTTTAAACTCATCAATGATGGGTACGATGGTATCAAGGTATCATATGCGGAAGCCATCAAAGTCAAAAAAGCCGCAGCGATTGATACAATTGAACGAACCAGGAATATTCCGGTTCCGCTTGTTTTGAAAGCGAAGATTGCCGGACTCACATATTTCTTTCTGAATCTTACCCGTCACTGGGTGTCACCGTTCAATAATTACTTCAATCTCACTACCTACGATCTCAAACCGGTAGAACCCGGGAAAAAGGAAATGAAGAAAAGTGAAGAACTTCTTCGTAATCTTTGGAACGATACTACAATTACCGGGGCATCGATCAATAATGGTGATATCATAATCACCGGGAAAATCAATGTATTCGGCGATAAAGTCATGGGTTTTGCCACAGCGACAATTTGTGCTGAGGATGATTTCGGATTCTATGAAGAACTCAAAACCAGGCTTGATGAAATTGGTGATGATATTGCCGAACTCCTGAGCCAGTCGGAAATTGTTCTTGATGCCAAGCAAATGATGTTCTCATTCCCGGATGCCAAAGACGGCAAAGAAATGACTGCAGATGAACTGGCAGATACAATGCTGGAAAAACTTTCAGACAAAGGAGCTGTGATCTTAGATGCAGGTACAGGTCCAGCCAAACTCCCGCAAGATACCAAGACCAGTTTGAAGGCGAGTAAAAATCCTGTTGACAAGGATAATATCCCGGTAGCAAAATCGGATACATCAAAGAAAGCGAAAGCAAAAGATGATGGTAGTAAGCCACCGGTGTCCCAGGATCAGAAAAATGCTGATATTAAAGATCATGTAGAAAGTGAAAAACAAGGTGGATTTACTCAGGATCGGGGAACTATGGTATCGGATAAGGATTTCCCAACTGACGATGATGATCCTACCAAGTTGGGTTCAGATCTTCCGACGGGACATGCAGAAGGTGATTTGTCCCAATATGAGCATTCTGAGAATATGGGATCTGAAAGTGAACCTGGTCCGGATGATGTAGGGCAGGATCAGCAAGAGGATGAACCATGGCCAGAATAGAGCGATTTGGAACCAGTGATGCAATATCCTTTGAGCCAAAGAAACATAGATATACTGATGCTTCAGGAGCAGAGTATAAGAGCGTCTCACGGCTGTTAAACTCCATCGAGATACCTTTTGACCGGGAAGGTATTTCGTCGATGATGGCCAAAGGAAATAAAATCAGACAAATCGAAATCTTGGATGAATGGGACGCTAAACTCAAGAGTAGTCATGTTTGGGGAAACTGGATCCATGATAATCTTGAAAACTATCACAAACTTGGAACTTGTGATGAAAAACTCAAACCTGCTGTACAGGAGATAAAA
>SOKD01000293.1 GCA_004376305.1 Candidatus Cloacimonadota bacterium
AAAGATACTGCCATAGCCATAATCAAGAAGAATAAACATGCACTCATTGATTTCTCCCTTATCATTTTCGTGATTAACACAGCATTTGTCTTGGTTTAGCCGCCTGGCGCATTATAATCACAGGTTGCAGCCTGCGCCTTGGAGTAGCAGAGCAATGTATCCGCCCAAGTTGCAGTGTAGGCGGAATCATGGAGCAATAACTCAACAGCATAATAACTTAATAACTGACTTTCAACTTCATCCTTTAACCTTCACCCTTTATCCACAAAATTTTCTTGCTTTAGCAATTTTCTACTTGACATTCTTGCATTCTTATGATATGTTACCGCAATGAAAGAAAAAGAGATACTCTTGCAATTCAAGGACATTGCAGAAAGATTGTCCTGCAGGGTGATCTTTGACCGCTTCGATGGAAAGGGTGGGCATTGTATTGCAAAAGAGAGGGAATATATCATCATAAACAAACTGCTGCCTTTCGCAGATCAAGTTGAAGTTTTCGGTAATGCGCTCAAACGCCTTCCAGTCGAAAAAATCTATATTCTGCCCCGTCTTAGAAAATACATCGAAACAAACTGAATTAATAATCACTTGTCTTGGATCATTAGTAGCCGCAGGCTTTAGCCTGCGTTTTCGTTATTTGGATTTCTGATTTCGTCATTTTTTCGTCATTAACCTGCAACTGAGTCATTCTGATTCTCTGATGTTCTGGTACTCTGATATATGCAACTTGTGTAATCAAAATGTAACTTTTTACTTGCCGCTGCGTGGCGGCTTATGTATCGCCTTCTTATTCGCATCATGAAATGCTTCCATAACAATCTCACTCAGCGTGGGATGCGGGTGAATAACCTTCTCAATATCTCTTATATGTAATCCTAACTCGCATGCCATGGCGACTTCGCTGATCATGGTATCAGCATGAGCACCGACGATTTCACCTCCCAGGATCTTACCTTTTTCATCAGTTATTACTCGTGCATATCCTTCCTTCTCTCCAATGGCATGGGCACGCGCATTTCCAACGTATTGATACTCACCTATCCGTATGTTCAAATCCTTCTCTTGCGCCATTTTTTCGGTCACACCCACAATTGCTGCGGGTGGAGAAGAAAAGATGCAGTTCGGGACAGCATGATATTTCATTTTCGTTTCTATCCCGGAAATATTCTGCGCAGCAACGATCCCCTCGCTCGATGCCTTATGGGCAAGCAGCATTCCACCAACAACATCGCCAATTGCGTAAAGACCGTTAATATTTGTTCTCATCATTTCATCTGTTTTAATAAAACCATTTTCCTCTTCAATACCAATTTTTTCAATGTTGATCCCATCGATTAATGCACTTCTTCCGACGGCTACAAGCATTCTATCAAATTCCCCTTCCTCACCGTTTGAAAATTTGATAAAAAGGGAGGTCTCCTTTCTGTTAATTTTCTCAACAGTCGTTGCAGTCAGGATTTGCACGCCTTTCTTCAGCAGTTGTGATTTGATATATTTTGATAATTTCTCCGCACATAATGTCGGGAGAATGGAATCGAACATTTCCACGATGGTAACCTTCGATCCGAGGAGATTAAAGAGTGTTGCCATTTCAATTCCAATAACACCTGCGCCGACAACAAGAAAATTCTGTGGAATCTCATCGATATCCAATGCATCCCTGCTCGTTAAAATGAGTTTCCCATCAGGCTCAATTCCTCTTATAATTCTTGGTTTGGATCCGGTTGCAATAACAATATTTTTTGCCGTAATAGATGTGCTGTCCAACTTTATTTTACCGGGTGATACAAGTTCTCCTCTTCCTCGTTTGACGTCAATTTCATAGGCTTTCAGAAGGTACTCAACTCCCTTTACGGTTCGAGAGACGATTGCATTTTTTCTCTGCATCATCTTTTCCAGGGAAAATGCAATCTCTCCGGAAATCTCAACGCCAAAATCAGAAGCCTTTTTTGTATGAGCAAACACTTCAGCAGAAGCAATAAGTGCCTTCGTTGGAATACACCCAATGTTCAGGCAGGTCCCTCCGACCCATTCTTTCTCAATGAGACAGACCTTCTTCTTCAATTGAGCTGCTCGGATTGCTGCAACGTAGCCACCGGGTCCAGCGCCAATGATAATAATATCGTAATTGATCATACTGTTATTTTCTTAAAACCGCGCAAACTATACGTTCAATAATTGCTAAAGTCAAGCAAAAAAACAAACACAAACAAATCCAAAGCCCTGTTTGGATTTTGTAAACCAACACTCCGTTGTAAACAAATGCTTTCGCTGCAAATAAACACCTTTGGCTGTAAACTAACGCCTTCGGCTGTAATCCACAAACTAATTGTTTTTCTTTGGATCGTAGAGGTGCTTTGAAATAGTCCAGCGAAGCGTTTGTTTCACAGGGGCTCTTCCGCAGAAGTCCTTTGATGTCATTGCAAGTAATTTGCTTTTTTCTTCCGAAGCAATCTCGTCTTGCACTTTTTCCTTGTCACTTGTTACTTGCTACTTGTCGCTTGCTTTAACCTACATCCTACATCGTACATCTTACATCCCATAATTACCAACCTGCTCATGCTCCGTTTCACCGATACTCCGATACGCTCATTTTTTCTTCCCCATCAAGATAAACTCATTTATGAAAGCGTCTATGTCCCCGTCCATCACAGCCTGAATATTTCCCTTTTCAACATTGGTTCTGCGGTCTTTAACCATATTGTACGGATGAAAAACATACGACCGTATTTGATTCCCCCAGGCAATCCCGGTTTTCTCCGATTCAATCTTATCCTTCTTCCTGTCTTTTATCTCTTTGTAGTATTGATACAGTTTCGAACGGAGTATTATCATCGCATTCTTTCTGTTCTGGAATTGGGAACGTTCACTCCGGGAACTGGCAACGATTTTCGTTGGCAGGTGTGTAAGCCTGACAGCAGTGCTTAACTTATTTACATTCTGACCACCCGGACCCGATGCCCTAAACATATCCATCTTAACATCCTTCTCCTTGATTTCCACTTCTA
>SOKD01000094.1 GCA_004376305.1 Candidatus Cloacimonadota bacterium
CTCTCGACACTCTTGAAAACATCGATCCAAAAATTGATGACCCTGATGGATGTCTTGAGAATGGAATTATCTACGGTGGAAGGGATTCTAATACATGGGCGCCGGTTGTTCAATCATTTGACTGGACACATGGGATCATTAACAAAGCTTCCTCACTGGAGTCAGAAACAACAGCAGCAACACTTGGACAGGAAGGTGTGAGAAAATTCAACCTGATGTCAAACCTTGATTTTATTTCCATTCCCCTTGGAAAGTATATTAATTGCAATCTTGAATTCGGAAACAACCTTGAAAATCCACCGCTTATCTTTTCCGTTAATTACTTTCTCAAAGCTAAAGATGGTAATTTCCTGAATGAAAAAACAGATAAGTACGTGTGGCTAAAATGGATGGAACTGAGAGCTCATAATGAAATAGAAGCAATTAAAACACCCATAGGCTATATTCCAAAATATGAAGACCTCAAAAAACTCTTCAAGGATGTTCTTAAGAGGGATTACAGCAAAGAAGACTACGATGAGCAATTCCAGGTTCGTATTCCCGAATTGTTGGCAAAAATTGATAGAATTTCAGAGATATACAAAACAAAGGTTCCCGATGCACCTGAAATCCTCTTCAAGAATCTTGAAGAAGAGAAACAACGTCTTACGGCGGCAAAAGAGCAGCATGGGGAATATATTCTTCCTGAGAAATTTGTATAAAAGTTCATAAACAGAAAATAGTTATTTAAATTCATTCGTTTTCATTGTATGGATTTATATTGAGCGCTTTTTTAATTATCTCGCGTGCAATGGGCGCAGCCACTGCACCTCCATGCCCTGCGTTTTCGACCATAACAACAACGCAAATCTCAGGTTCTTCAAATGGTGCAAATGCGACAAACCATGCATGATCATCACCCATTGGATTTTCCGCTGTTCCGGTCTTCCCCGCAATTTTGCATCCTTCTATTTTCGAAAGAGCACCGGTACCTCCGCGTTCATTGACCACACAGAGCAATGCATTGCGGATAAATGAAATTGTCTGTTCTGAAAGCTGCAGGGTTCTCTTTTCCCTATCAGGACGGAATAGTGTTGCGCCGGAGACATGCTGTATAACATTAACAAGATGAGGTGTGAAAGAGTATCCTTTATTTGCAATAGCTGAGAAGAAAAAGCAAACCTCAATAGGTGTCATCAGGACCTCACCCTGTCCAATGGAAAGATTTGCCACCATTCCTTTTGTTGGAAAGGAAACATTGGATCTCTTCTTATACCACTCTCTGTTTGGGAAGAAACCCCCTCTTTCCTCCGGAATGTCGATACCTGTTTTCTCAAATAATTGCAATTTTCTGACACCTTTCTCCAATTCAGCAAATCCTAACCTCATTCCAACTTGATAGAAAAATACATCGCATGACTGTACAACTGCCTTGTGAGTGTTAAGGCTTCCATGTTCTTTCCAGCAGTTAAAAATTCTGTTACCAATTCGTAGACTCCCCAAACATGTTCTTAATTTCGTTGTAGGTTCTATTATTCCATTTTCCAATGCAAGAGCAACAATCATAATCTTGAAGACTGAACCAGGCGGATAAGCACTCATTGTTGCCCGGTTCCAGAATGAAGAATTCTGTGTATAGACAAGATTTTGCAAGCCTTCAAAAGAAATACCTTTTGTGAGTATGTTTGGATCAAATCCAGGTTTTGAATACAAAACCAGTACTTCTCCATTTTTTGGATTGATTGCTACTACGGAACCGCTGGCGTAATCAGCAAGGAGACTATCTGCAAGTTCTTGAAGGAGAATATCAATGGTGAGTTGAATATTTGCGCCCGGTTCTGGTTCCAGTGCTTTCAAATCTTCAAAAAGTCCGATTTCCCTCCCCTTTGCATCAACTTCAATATATTCAAAACCCGGCTTTCCTCTTATAAATGAGTCATAAAATTTCTCCAATCCGGATTTTCCAATAAAATCACCCTCCTTGAGGTCAGTCCTACTCTTCAACTCTGTTTCCGTGACTTCCCCTGTAAAACCGATAAGATGCGATGCTACAACACCAAAACGATAATCGCGCAAAGGTTTCCTCTCAACATTCACTCCTGGTAGGTCAGTAATACGTTCCACTATAGTAGCCACTTCAGCAACGGTAAGATGCTTCTGAAGAACAACGGGATAATAGAAACTTTTTGAGTTTTTCACTTTCTTTCTAATTGTATTCTCTGAAATAAAAGAGATTTCACTGAGAAGTTGTATCACTTCTTTGTTATGATTGATCAGGTAGGGATATACCTTGAGATTGTAATCCGGAATACTACTCGCTATCACGATGCCATTTCTATCCAAAATTTCTCCCCTTTTCTGAGGAAGGTGCACAACCTTAATTATATTTTTTTCTGCAAGCTTTTTATAATATGTATATCGGATTATCTGAAGACCGAAAATTCTCAATAGTACTATAAAGAAAATAACTCCGATAAAGTGAAGAAGGAATCTTGTTCTTGATTTGAGAGTAAAAGAAACAGATTTATTCAATGGCTTTGCACAAAATATGGAATTCTTTTCAATAAAGTAAAAACGAAAAGACTGATAATCGTGGTATACAGAACAGTCGGGATACTATATCTCAGAATATTCAAAAGGAAAATCCCTAAGGAGAATTGCCACAAGAGAATTAAGTAGATTGTTTCATACAAAAAGAGAGCAACTGCAAAGAAAAGGATATCTACCAGTAAATTGTCTCTATAAAATTTTGGTTTCATTGTCCCTATAACAAAACCAGCAATAAGCAAGAGTCCCATATTGAGTCCAAAGTGTGTGACATCGAATATGTCGCATAAAAAACCGCTAAAAAATCCTACCCATATTCCGGATGTTTGACCTAAGGTGAAAGATGCAAAAAACACAAATATGAAAATAAGCTGCGGCGTAATATCTTTTATGGAGATTATGGGTGCAAGACTTATTTGCAATGAAACAAAAACAATAAGCAGTAATAAGATTAAAATTGTTTTCAATGTATACTAT
>SOKD01000294.1 GCA_004376305.1 Candidatus Cloacimonadota bacterium
CGGAAGATCCGCTGGTAAATGGTGTTGCCTGTGGTGTGAAAACAAGCCTGTACAACATTGATTCAGGGGATTGGGAGAAGTATTTCGAGCCCTTCTATCTTTCAGGATACGATGGCGAGCATTTTATTGAATATTTCAGTATGGATTATCTGAGAAATGAGGAGAAGATAAAGAAAATTAAGCTCCTGCTTGACAATACACCGCCAAAGGTATATGTACATATTGACGAACCGCAATATGTTGGTAATCATACGTATGTCTCCGATGAAACAATTTTTTCCATGAAGGGGAACGACGGTCACGGTTCGGGATTAGCATTAATGGAGTACAGGATTGATATGAGCAGCTGGATGGAGTATCAGATGCCATTTGATATCTCAGAAGAAGGATTGCATAATCTTGAATACAGGGGTTGGGACAATGTTAAGAATGTGAGCCCTCAATGGTCGCATTCTGTTGCTGTTGATCTTACTCCTCCGGTTTCTAAGATAATACCAGGCGATCCACATTATGTTTTTGGGGATTATGATTCTATTCTAGTGGCCCCAGAAACGCCGATCACCATAGATGCACACGATTCATTATCAAGCAACGTTAGGTCAGGCGTTGAAATGCTTTATTACAGGATCAATCAGGGAGCGTGGGCAATGGTCTATGATTCTACCGTTGTCTTTAGCCTCTTCGGGGAGGAGGGGAGATATATTGTTGACTATCGAGCAGAAGATCATGTGGAGAATATTGAGCAAACAAATTCTCAAATATTCATTCTAAACGCTATTCCTCCTGTAGCGAGAATCATATCTCCAGAGGATTCTACGTTGGTTAATGGCATAATATCAATCATTGGAACCGCCTGGCACAAGTATTTTGGCTGGTACAAAGTTGAGTACGGAAAGGGATTTGAACCAAATCAATGGATTGTAATAAAGCCTGAGACCACCACGCCTGTTACCGAGGATCTATTGACTGAATGGAATACACAGGGCATACCAGACGGTGTTTACACCATACGACTAGTCGTATCCGATCTTCTCAATCGCATCTCAGAGGACAGAGTTGTTGTTGCCATCGGTAAGCCAGAATTTGTCTTCGAAATTCCGGGATTCAGCAAGCCCGAGGGGGTAGAGGTAGATGAATTTACCAACATCTATGTTGCCAATACCCTTGAAAGGGAATTGAAAAAGCACGATTCCTTTGGTAATCTTCTCGATTCGATTGAGGTTGGTCAGAAACCGAATGACGTGGCAATTGATGTTGCTGGTAATATCTATATGACCGTTTATGGCGATACGGTATATAAATATGGGGCAGAGGGAAATCTCCTGCATAAGTTCATAGGTTTCAAGGATCCCAAGGGTATTACCGTTGATCCTTCTCAGAATATCTACGTCACCGATACGAAGAATAATAGAATTGTGAAACTCAATCCTAAAGGTCAAATCCTTCTAGAGATAACAGATGCTGAACTCCACCATCCCGAAGGAATGGCGCTTGATGATTCTCGCAATATCTATACCTGCAATAGAACAAAATCTTCTGTAAGAGTATATTCTGCAGAAGGAGACCTATTGCTTGCATTTGGGGAATATGGGACGGGGCCCGGTCAGTTCGACTCTCCCATGGCTGTCGATGTCGATCGGAATGGGAGCATCTATGTCTGCGACCGAAATAACAATAGAATTCAAGTCTTCGACGGATGGGGAAACCCTCTCATGCAATTTGGCACTGAGGGGAGTGCTCCTGGAGAGTTTAATTGCCCCGAAGGAATCTGCTTGGATGAGCATGGCAATATCTATGTCGCCGATCGGAATAACGATCGGATTCAGAAGTTCTCAATTCCATTCTTCGGTGTTGGTGCGACGATTGGCATGACCAGTTTCGCTGATGGGGTAAAACTTGAAATTTTCGAGGCTGTTAACGTACCGAATCCATTCAATCCGCTGAGGGGAAATACGAGGATTCGGGTGGTGCTTTCTAAGGATGCAGATATAGCGATATTGATCTATACCCTTACAGGCAAACTTGTGCATAAAGAGGAATTCTTTGCAGTTGCCGGCATAAACGAGATTGTCTGGGACGGTAGAAATGATCTTGGTGAGCTTGTCAACAATGGCGTATACAACCTTGTGGTAAAGGCCAAATCAGGGAGTGAACAGGCAAGACGGTTCAATAAGATAGCGGTTGTAAAGTAAGATTGATTTCGAAAAATTGGAGGATACAATGAGCAAAGCTCTCAGTTTGCTGGCTGGAATAATCCTGATCGGCACTGCATTGTGTATAAACCTCGGTGCAGAAGAGGGAGAGGCAGGAACGGAGCTTGATTTCCTTACGCTTGGGGTGGGAGCTCGTCCCTGCGCTCTGGGTGGCAGTTTTATCTCCATTTCCGATGATGCAAATGCGTGCTACTGGAATCCCGGAGGACTGGTCCAGGTGGCAGGACCAGAGATAACGGGAATGCACACTGACCTCGATTTCGGCACTACATATGACTACATTTCCTGTGTCGCTCCGCTTTCAAAGGATGTTTTGAAAGAGGAGTCTAAAGGTGGCTATGACAACGTTATTGGTATTGCCTTTATTCGGACTGCTACGGGTAACATCCCCATTACCCAGGCAGGCGACGACACCATTCCTGGAACCAACTATACGGAGATAATTTACAAAGGAACGGCCCAATTTACGGCCTCAAGCTACCTTTTCTCATATGGAAGAGGCATTACCGACTGGTTTTCTCTTGGACTGACCGGGAAAATAGTGGACCTGAATTTGTATGATCACACTGGAATTGGATACGGTCTTGATGTGGGCCTGTTATTTAATGGATTGGGTTCGAAGAACAAATTTCTATCCAATCTCTCGGTTGGTCTGTTGGCGCAGGATATAACAGTTACGAGAATAACGTGGGATACCGATTACACTGATGAAATCTCTCCCACCGTAAGAGGGGGGATGACCTACCGGCTATTTGGCTCGAGTTCCGAGGGAGGTTGGATT
>SOKD01000235.1 GCA_004376305.1 Candidatus Cloacimonadota bacterium
TCTCATCTTCGTAAGGAAAAACGAAGCCACCGGTAACTGAAAAATAATGCCGAATGCAAAGAGCATCTTTGTAATAAATGCCATATAGTTCGAAATTGAGATGGTTGCTTGCAATTTACTCGTCTCGAAACTGAGAAGAAAACCTAATCCAACAGGAAGCACAACGATGTAAGCGAAAACAATGCCTATGAAGAAGAATACTGTTGAGAACAGGACAGCAAGAACAATGTATTTACGTTCGTGTGAATACAATGCGGGGCTTATAAACCCCCAGAAATGATAAAAAAGAACAGGGAGCGCTAGAAAAAGACCGCCGACCAATGAAACTTTTAGTTTTACAATAAAAGCTTCTGTTGGTGCAATAAAGACCAGGTTATCAACAGGTCCGGTTAAAAGATCAATTATAGAGTTAGAGAAGGCATATCCTACTATTGCGCAAATGATAACAGCAACCATTGAATAAAGAATTCGTTTCCGTAGTTCCTCCAGATGGTCAAGGAGTCCCATCTTTCTCTTACCCTTGGACTCTTCTTCTATCTCTTCTTTTTTTTCTTCTTCTTCCGTTTCCTTATGTTCTTCATCAGACATTAGGTTTCGCTCCTTGTAAATCCACCACAATCACGGCTTTCTCTCTACTCCTTGCTTAAACCTTTGAGAATCTCAATGCCATGCCTTAAAGCCGGGATTATGTAAACAAGCGATTCTTCAACAGCTTTTGGGTTTCCGGGAAGGTTTACAATTATTGTTTTCCCCCGTATGCCTGCTTTTGCACGAGAAAGCAGAGACATTGGTGTATGCTCAAAGCCTTTTATTCTGATAATTTCAGCAATGCCGGGCATGACCCGCTCTATTATTTGCTCGGTCGCTTCCGGTGTTACATCCCGTTCACTAATGCCTGTCCCGCCTGTTGTGATTACAATATCTGCTTTTATTGTATTGATACATGCAAGGATTTCTCCTTTTATGCTTTCAATTTCATCTGGTACAATAGTATACTGGAGCACCTTTCCCAATTTCTCTTCAACAATACGGGAGAGAAGTGGGCCACTTGCATCTTCCCTCTCTCCTCTATATGACCGATCACTGATCGTGATTACTGCAACACCGATATCCATTTTATAACCGCACACAATCTATCACCTTACAATAATAATGTCAAGAAAATTAAGCCTCCCACAGAAGAGGATTTTTTTGTTGAAATATATCCTACCCTTTGCTATAGTACGTTAATGAGAAGAAAATCCTTGATGATCTCACTATCCACATGTTGAAGAAGGTATTCAGCACATACAAACCTTTATCATCAACCTTCCCATTAAACGAACCGAAGAACGAATGCACAAAATAGATTAAGCACATGCTGAAGGCGAAAATAACCTCATGAAATTATTAAGCGGGTTCTTGTCTGTTGCCGGTTTAATTCTTTTCCTTTCTGCTCATCTGTTATCATATGATATAGCAGAAAAAAGACTCGCACAACCACATTTTTTACCTCCCGATCATATTGTTTTTTCAATCGAATCACACAATGCTCTTTTCCTTCTCACCAGGAGCGATGGTTCTTTAGTACGCATTTCAGCCGAAAGAGGAAGCGGACGGTATTTCTCGGTCTCTGAAGAACAACATACAATTGCATTTAAGGAAGTTACTGAAAATGAAGGTATAAAAAGACAGAGAGCGTGCATCTATAGTCCTTTCTCAAGAAGACGGACTTTTCAGTCAGCATGGTATCCACTGTGCGGAAATCCATCGGTATCCTCAGATGGAAGTGTGGCATTCTCAGTTGATTCAACACTCATCGTCTACAATGATAAGGGACGAAGGAGCATTGATATAGGCTCCTATTCAAATCTTTCACCGATATCTCATAATGGATGTCATTTCGTATGTAACGATAAAAATGATCAACTGTGGGTTTATGGCTTTGATAGATATGAAAAGATATGTATCACGAACGGAAGCGTGGGGTTTGCCTATCCCTCCTGGTCACCAGATGACAGCATGATACTTTTTGCATCTCTGTCCGGTGAATTGTATATCTACTTTTTCGGTAACGATACTGTCCGGCACATAGGGACAGGCTGCCATCAACGCTGGGTAGATAATAAACACATAATTTATGTAAAACAGAAAATCGAGCACTATATGCTGGTGAATTCAGATATTGCCATCTATGATCTTGCGGAGAACAAAACAACGGTATTTCAAACACCGGGTGAGCTCGAAACAGAACCATTCCTTTCCGAATCGCATCTTTTCTATATCTCTCTTGTCGATGGAGGGTTGCACGAAGCAGAACTCGGGGAAAATAACATTCTAAGCGTCCGAAAACTCATTGCTCGAGAGCAAATTCCCATACACGGGGAAAAGAAGTCGAGAAAGCAAAGAGCGAATACCATCCTTAATATCCCTTATATGCATCAATTGTATGATACCAGGGACGAATTTCACGGTGGCTGGGCATGCGGACCGACATCCTGTGTCATGGCGATTCAAACCTATAATATGCTTTCCAACTGGGGAACAGTTTGCTCAGGACCGTATCAACACATGAGTCTCTTTGGTAGATACATCAGTGACATCTATACGTATAACGGAATTACGTATGACTGGATGAGTTATGATCCGAATAGCAATCCTGCCTATGGAGCATACGGGTACATATGTCCGGGAGGAGCTGCGGTATGGGCAAATATGGAGCAGTACATTGTATGGCATGGAGTGAGTTCCTATATGGATGTTACACCGACATGGAGTGAATTCCTTCCGGAAATAGATAATGGCTATCCAGTTGTTGTTTCAACCCAGCTCACCGCTGCTGGACACATTATCCTTGCAAAAGGTTATGTTGAAAATCAGCATACATTGATCTCAAACGATCCGTACGGTGATAAAAATCTCGGGTATTGCAACTACTTTGGGAGCGGTGCATTCTATGACTGGCCTGGTTATAATAACGGATATGAAAATCTCAATCAGGTGAAGGTTTT
>SOKD01000236.1 GCA_004376305.1 Candidatus Cloacimonadota bacterium
CATTCTATGACCTCCTCTTTTCTGAGATAATCGGAGAGCACCTCAAATGGACTTATCAAATTTCGTTCCAAACCAAGGGATTTGGCGGAAATTCCAAGGCCGATACCGAGTAATTGACTGTAGTACAGTACCGGCATATTCACTTTCTTTGTTACCTCTGTCGTCTCGAGATTGGAATGGCAGAGGGGACATGCGAGTACAATGATATCAGCTCCTGCAATCTTTGCTTTTTCCAAAATTGACAGAGAGAAATCTATCTGTATATCAGGACTGCTCAATGCAAGAATCGCTCCGCAGCATTCCATCTTTGACTGCCACTCAATGGGCACTGCTCCAACAATTCTGCAAAGATCATCGAGAGAAGTGGGGTTCTCTGGATCATCAAATTTCATAACTTCTGGGGGTCTCACAAGGAGACAGCCGTAGTATGGCGCTACCTTTAGTCCATTCAATTTCCTTTCAACCATCGGTTCTATCTTCTCTAATCCATATTCATTTAAGAATATTTCGAGAGGATGTCTGGTGTTTACCTCTTTCATATTCGTCACATTCAATACTTTCATAACCTTCTTCGCAAATTCTGGCTCCCTTCTCATCGTTTCAGTTGCATACCTTATTCTTGCGAGGCACGCAACACAGGGAACCACCAGTTCTAAACCCATACCTGCAGCAAGCTGACTGTTTCTGAGAGAAAGAGATGCAGAAAGAAGTTCACTCGTCATGTGCCCCGGTGTAGAACCACAGCAGGACCAATCCTCAAGCTCTACAAGTTCTATCCCGAGTTTCTTGAATACCTCTCTAATGGAAAGATCGTACTCCTTTGCAGAGGTTTCAAGTGAACAGCCCGGGTAGTACGCGTATTTCATAGCTTTACTCTCTCAATCTCCTCGACTCTCTCGAATATTCTCTTCACCTCATCAGCATTCTTCATTGCCTGCGGCAATAGCTTCAGTTTTCCCTTGAGGAACATCGGAAGTCCAAGTTTTATCTTCGAAAAGAAGAGCCACGAATTTGTATTGAATGCTCCAACAAGACCAGCCTCATAGCATCTTCCAAACCGTCTAACCGTCTCAAGAAATGATCTATTGATAAGTTTGAGATTCTCTTTTCTGTTAATCCGAAGCGTATCCTTTACCCCGGTCTTCGCCCTTTCGAAAAATTTCTGCGCTGACACCGTTTCTCGCTCTTTCAAACTCAATTCTCTCAAAGAATCGATTAGTTTAGCAAGATCAATGTCCCTTGGACATCGTGTCGTACAGGTTTCACAACTGAGACACATCCAGATTGCTTTGGATCTTAGAACTTCGTCCCTTAATCCTCTCTGAACCATCCTAATCACCTGGTTTGGTACAATATCCATGCTCGAAGCAACTGGACACCCTCCTGAACATTTACCGCATTGGTAGCATTCAAGGACGTTGATGGCAGTTTTCTCCACAATCTCTTTTACAAATTCATTCTGAATCATTTTTCTCCTCTTGTACTAATAGATGACACGCCACACACCTTGCCTTCTGACCTTTCACATGGATATCATGGATACCTTCGCCAAAGTCAACCATTCCAGCAACGTGACAGGCATCACATATCTGTTTCCTCACCGAAATTTCATTGAAATCAAAATCTTCAATATCAAGATTATGGCAAATAAGACAAGTACTCTCATTGATTTCAAAATGCGTTTCTGGATTTACCTGTGCATGACAACTCGTACAGGTAAGGTTAATTTCAAAGGGGTTTTCCTCAAGATGAGATTCGTGGTCAAAGGGGAGCTCATCATTGTATTCAATCTCCGCATCAAATAATTCCTCACGAACATGACACCTTAAACAGGTTTTATCAGCTAACTCAGGATGATGCAGTATTTTTTTTCCATATTTCCCACTCGTGAAGGATGCAACCTCGGCTAAGCCACCCAATTTTGTCTTTACAAAACCCTTAATACCGGGAAGATAATGACATTTACCACAGTCGATTTCTCCATGAACTGAATTTTCCCACGTTTCTATTGCAGTTCCCATATTATGGCAGGATCCACAAAAAATTGGATTCATCGTAACCTTGAGAGGATACAAAACGAAGAAGACCAGTGCTACAAGCAATATGATGGGTAGCCACATCAACAACCTTCCTTTCCCCCCTGTTATGATAAGGAAGGAAAAAGGTGCTTTGAATTCAAACTTCTTCTTAAAGAATAGAAAAATGAAAATTATCCCCAGAAATAGAAGCGCATAGAAGAAATAGTCCACGAGTTCCTTCACAAACTCTGAACCTGAAACCTGAAGAAGGTGGAACGCAAGAAAACCAAGAGAAAGGCTGATAAGATACATGTATTCATTACGTCGCGTAAGAAACATCAAAAGACTGAAGGTCAATGCGCTGATAATTATGATAATAGTTCCTCCTTGGATTCCGTGTACAAAGAGTGCAGAGAAACTACTCACAAGCGCAATGAGAACTGATGCAGAATAGAGTGACTGAGCAATTTCAGATTTCCGTTTTGAAATTCCAAAACCAATAGCAACATAGAGAACACTAATCACATTGAAGAAAAGAAGTTGCTTTGAAGAGAATATATCCGGTAAAAGAGAAAGCATAAAATAATATGATATCGAAAATGCGATTGCACCGCCCAGGATGAAGTTCGAATCTTTCTTGAGTTTAGCAAAAACAAGATAGAGAGCTGAAAACAATAGCATAGTAAGCAAACTCAAGGATGAATTCAAAGTGTTCTGTATTCGAATCATCATAACTAAAAGATAAACAAAATTGAGATGTCCAACAATCTCTAATGTTTTGGAAAATTCTTTCCGTACAAAGTAACTGCCGATAAAAAATCCAAGAATGAGCGGAAATGGAAGTATTGCCCAAAAACTTTGAATGGGTAACAATCTTATGACGAGAAAATAACTCAAAGAGAGCAGGATTGAACCACAATAGAGATAGAATCTTTTATGAGATCTGAATGCAATAAAAAAGT
>SOKD01000196.1 GCA_004376305.1 Candidatus Cloacimonadota bacterium
CATGGGGATGTCTCCTTCCAGGTCGCGTACGACCTGGTACCATTTGGCATGGGAGCAGCAAATGTGATCCTGGTATATGAAGTCGGGCCTGGGCCACGTTTTCGAGTACTCAGGGAAGGCATATTCATTTAAAATGATACCGCCCCAGTAGTTACGCATGTATGAACAGAGATCCCGGGCAAAACCGGCTTTTTCGGTGGCCTCCATACATCGAAGCGAAAAATCCTTTTTGAATGCAATTGATGCCGCGTACGGTTCAGAAGTAATACTCCACACATCATCTCCCAGACCTCGGGGAATAGCATCCAGCGTCCAGGCGCCGCCTGCCCAGCGAAGTCCGCCCTTATCTTGCGCCTGAGCGTAATTTTTATAATACTCTAATCGTAATTCCTTTGCTTTTTGCCAGAGCCTGAGTGGTTCGGTTTTATATTTATTCGCCATAAAGAATTACTCCTATTTACATTGAATTCACACTTTAGAACAGGTCATCTTCCTGAAACATCTCAAGGAAAGCTTCGACCCGTACCTTGAACTGGCCCACTGGTACAGTCACATCGAGTTCAAGGAAAAGAACTTTTATATCTGCTTTTTCAAGCGCTTTTTTGATAGCGGGAATATCGATCTCATGAGGATCACAAAACTTCTGTTGAATGATAATAGCGCCCTCTACATTCCAGTCCCTAACAAACTGCAGGATACGGTCT
This sequence comes from Candidatus Cloacimonadota bacterium, assembly GCA_004376305.1. GTDB lineage: Bacteria > Hydrothermota > E44-bin80 > E44-bin80 > E44-bin80 > SOKD01. The sequence goes on from SOKD01000196.1 coordinate 705, forward strand.
ATACGCAAGCGTTTCGGCCAATCCTTAGTCGGGCAGGGAGTACGGTTTACATAGCGCTCAGCAATTTGCCTCACAGGATCATCACCAGGATTGACTTCGTCCCAGAAATAGCGGGTGCCTGTACAATGGTCATCCTGGACGATTACTGCATCGCAGGCTTCAACCATCTCAATGAACTCGACATCATCATTCTCAGAACCAAGGATCATCAGCCTTGTTTTATCATTTCCAACAGAACGTGTCTTTAACTCTACAAGGACTTCTTCGGTAATGTTTGAATGTTCTTCATGGTGGATTATCTGGCTGGCCACAACCATATACATGGCCTCAAGGCCAGTCATTGGGATATCATCTTTTTTACGGGTTTCAAAGACTTGTTTCATGAGCCGGCGGTTGCGGTTTACAATTTCAATACCGCGTTTGAGGTCAATGTCTGTGATCTTCCTGCCGGTCCATTTTTCAACGCTTTTCATAAAAGATTCAAACTCACAGCGGGTGAACTCAATGGCGTGCTTACTTTGCACATGGTGCGGCATTGGCAGGTAATAACTGAACTCCTGGGGGATGTGAATATCCCATGAAGTGTATGCCTGACGCACATGCAAACAACTCTGGGAGATCATTATGCCGTCGATGTAATCATAATGTCCCTGGAGTCCCTGAGCCAGAACATCCCTGCAAAAGGGACAATACATGGCAAAAATGTATGGCTCTGTTACATTTTGCGGCTCGTGGCTTCCTAATATTCGAACAGGCAGAACCTCAGCAGCATATAGAATTTCCTCAGGTACATAGGTACACATATAGCCCAGTACCTTTCCTCCTGTTTTTTTCTTCCATTTTTTTACATATTCGTGGCGGTTATCGTACCATTCTTTGTACTTTTCAATCATACAGTGCAACTCCTATTGTCAAAAAGTTATTTACAAAAATTTAATCCGCTGCAGGTTAATCCGAAGAAAACCTGCTGCGAAATTGGATTTGATGATAATATTTTAACGGTGTTTCCATTCAGGTTTTCTTTTCTCCCTAAAGCTGGCAATTCCTTCATTTACATCCCCGATCTTGTAGAGACGATTAAGAAAAAGGTTATTGATAATATCCCCGTGGAATTCATCAAGTGGTGTTCTAAGACCTTGCTTAAATGCTTCCTTTGCAAGCCTGAGAACAGGCGTACTGGTTTTGTTGAACTGATGAATTACCTCTTCCCAACCGGATCGTTCAACAATTTTTTGAACCAATCCCATAGAGAGGGCACGTTCAGCATTGACAGATTCGCCTGTAAAAATGAGGTGAGCGGCATTTTGTCTACCGACTATACCGGGAAGAGCTGAGCAGGCCAAGGGAGGGAAGAAAGCAAGTGATATCTCTGGAACACCAAACTTTGCCGAAGGGTCTGCTATAATAAAATCACAATACAACGCTAACTCGAGTGCTCCGCCGAAACAAATACCGTGGACGAGTGCAACCGAAGGCATTGGGAGTTCATAAAGAGTCCTGCATGCTTCGGTGAATGAGAAAATCATATCACCTGCAAGTTTTTTTTCATGTTCATCCACAGATGCTCCAGCCGAAAAGCACTTGCCTTCACCAGAAAGTAGAATTCCTGCAATTGATTTATCTGCCGCAGCTTCTTTTAATTTACCGGCAAGTTCTTGGCAGGTTGCGATATCGATGACATTTACAGGAGGAATATCAATCTTTAGATTTAGAATCCGTTTGTTTCTTTCAGCTTTGATCACAACAATCTCCTTCAAAAAATTTAATAAAAATATTTCTTTATCAAATCAGATTATTATTCTGGCATCCACAACGCAAGCTTTATTCTCATACGCCACAACAGGATTCAAATCCATTTCCTGAATCATCGGTAATTCCGTAACCAGTTGGGAGACCCTCTGAAGTACGGCTACAAGTTTTTCCTGATCAACACCCTTATCACCTCGAAAACCGGAGAGAAGAGGATAAGACTTTATTGAAGAGAGCATTTCCTTTGCTTCCCCCGATGTTATAGGAGTGAGTTCAAATGATATGTCCTTCATTAACTCAACATAAACGCCGCCGAGTCCGAACATCAATGTATGACCGAGCCCTTTCTCAGCTTTCGCTCCTATAATAATCTCCCTGCCGCCAGGCATGTATTTCTGAATAAAAAATCTCAGTCCTGCGGATCCGAATTTCTTTTCCATTTCTTTTGCCGCAGATTCTACAGCATTGGAGTCTTTCAAATTGACTGCTACTCCACCCACATCACTTTTGTGAACGATGG
>SOKD01000143.1 GCA_004376305.1 Candidatus Cloacimonadota bacterium
CAAATTGCTCTCCCTGCCCAATAGGGACAGAAAGAGGAACAATACCCTTCCTGAAAACATTCTGAATTTCCTCAAGAACCTTGAAAAAATGTGCATTTTCCTTACTGAGCGCATTGACAAAGAAAAGACCGGGGATGCCCTGTTTCCGGGTAAGTTCCCACACCCACTCGGTCCCTACTTCAATACCAGCAGTTGAATCAACAACAATGATTACTCCATCACTGACAGATGCAGCAGAGATAACCTCGCCTCGAAAATCTGCATATCCCGGAGTATCAAGAATGTTAATATGGGCATCTTTCCAATCGAGATTTCCTATTGCAAGCGAAATGGTTACCTTTCTATCAATTTCAAGCTGGTCATAATCCATTGCGCTGTTGCCATCATCTACTCTTCCCAACCGTGTAAGTACACCACTATTGAAGAGCATCGCTTCTGCAATCGTTGTTTTCCCCACTCCACCATGTCCGCAGAGCATAACATTTCTGATATCTTTCATACAAAAATCGCGCAAAGTAATACCTCCTTAGTAGTTACTGTTCTTTCAAAATTACCACTTTTTTTACCATACAATGCGGGGCATGTCAACACAATTTTTATCTTTAACAGAACAGCTAGGTTATGGTTTGTAAGACAGGATGCTGTGCATGTTATTTACAACATACCATACACAATTTTATGGTGGGATTTGGTGAATGCCAGCACGATGTAATTTCTTTTACTTCTACGCGATCTTTATCATTTTCTCGAGTGACTCCCGTGCCTTATTCATTATCTCTTCTTCAAGCTCTATCGTGTATTTCATATCCCTGAGACTATGGAACACGTCAATGAGCCTTGTTCTCTTCATATTGGAGCAGAGAGGTTTTCGCTTTGGAAGGTAAAATTTCTTCGATGGATTCTCCCGTCGTATTCTCTCAACAAGCCCCTCCTCTGTTCCTATAATGAATTCCTGAACGCTGCTCTTCCTCGCGAGTTTTACCATACCATTGGTACTCAATACATAATCCGCATAATCGGCAACCTCAGGTCTAACCTCAGGATGCACCACAATAATAGCTTGTGGATGCAATCTCTCCTGTTCCTTAATGTCATCAAGCCTGATGAATTCGTGAACATAGCAGTATCCATACCAGGGGATTATCTCACTTTTCGTTTGTTTCCCGGCGAAATCTGCAAGGTTTTTATCGGGAACGAAAATTATCTGCTTTGCTTTCAAACTCTCAATGACCTTGGCTACATTTGCGGATGTGCAGCAGATGTCAGACTCGGCTTTAACAGCAGCAGATGTGTTTACATAGCAGACAACCTTTGCTTTTGGATACTCCTCCTTCATCTCTCTGAGCTCTTCCGCAGTTATCATGTCAGCCATGGGACACCCTGCCTCCAGCCGTGGTAAGAGAACGGTCTTGTGTGGAGAAAGCAACTTTGAGCTTTCAGCCATAAACCGAACACCGCAGAATACAATAACCTCTTCTTTCAGTTGAGTCGCACGTTTGCTTAAATCAAGTGAATCTCCAAGATAATCTGCGATCTCTTGAATCTCAGTTCTCTGGTAATTGTGAACGAGCAGAACAGCATTTCTTTCCTTCTTCAACCGCATTATTTCATCTACCAAAACAGGAGCAGTTGTTTCACCTTCAACCTTTTTATCACCCGCTTCAACAGATCTCAGGTACATGTCTTTGAGGGTTATTGAATCAACATAATCTAAAATAACATGACTGAAATCATCCCAGTATGGTCTGCACATGCAATCATCAACCTCATCGCAATTCTTACATGAAACCGTCTCCATGCTCAATTCGGTTAATCTTAAAATGTCACCAAGATATATTTCTTCGGGACGCTTGTTCAGAATATATCCTCCCTTAACTCCCCGGGAGGCTTTGACAATTCCACCTTTTCTCAAAATAATAAAAAGCTGCTCAAGGTACTTTTCGCTTACATTCTGCCTCATAGCTATTTTTATTAATGCAATTGGTTTATTATCTTCTCCATTGCATATAATTTCCAAAAGCGCCCTTAAACAATAACGGCTTCTTGTGGATAATTTCATCCATTCTCCTTTTCTTTGCTGATAAAATATACCACAGTACGTACACTTTTTCAAGTCTTTTATTCCAATAATGGCATTGTTGGCAAATGTTCTTCATTCGGTTACTTTTTCCTTGCTTTTGCGCTGCAAAGTAGGTATATTGAAGCATTATAAGGCTATCCTGTGATATATTGAGCCTTATGTGAACATGTAATCAACAAGTAAGCATAACGAGTATTCTCTTTCTATGTTAAAAACCATTCAAAAGGATAACCCTAAAAATGCGTGGTACAGAAAAAGGAACCTATCATGGTGTACTGTCAGATATTATTGAGAAAACAACTCAGAGCACTTTCACCCGGACCATACTCAAGGATCTGCGCACCAGAGGGCAAACAAAAATAAGACCTCCAGGGAAACTTTTCCTGGAAATACTATTCCTTGTACTCAACAGAGAGGCGTATTCACCCATCATCTATATTTCCCAGGATGAAGATGAAATCTTCTTCATGGGAGAAGAATTGAAGACCGTTTTTGACAAAAAAACAGGCCTCTTCTATGCAACTCCCGAAGAAGTGTCAGTTAACCTTGATGAGATAGAAGCACGCCTTCTTAGCCTGGAAGGAATTATCTCCGGAACCACGGAAATTATGATAACTGATATCAATGGTCTTATTCAAAACATCCCCTCAAAGGATGCACTTGAAAAGAGCAAAATCCGCTTCCGCATTAATCAAAGCCATAATTTCTCAGTACTTTCCGCGAAATTGGACAACAATGGTTTCAGCAGAGTGTCCACTGTTAGTGAGGTAGGAGAATTCAGCATTAGAGGAAATATTGTCGATATTTATGGATTCAACATGGATTTGCCGAAGAGGATTGAATTCGTCGGGGACAAAATTGTATCACTC
>SOKD01000112.1 GCA_004376305.1 Candidatus Cloacimonadota bacterium
GCCGGAGCGTTATTGTACCAAAACGAGAAAGAGGAATATGTCGTTGTTCGGGCAAAAACGACCATTCTTGCAACGGGAGGATACGGTAGATTGCACATCCAGGGATTTGCGACAACAAATCATTATGGTGCAACTGCGGACGGGCTTGTTATGGCATATAGAGCAGGAGCAAAACTGATGTATATGGACTCAGTGCAATATCATCCAACAGGTGCTGTGTTTCCCGAACAGATACTCGGATTTCTTATTACCGAAAAAGTGCGAGGGCTTGGCGGACAACCAGTGAATAAGTTTGGAGAACTTTTTGTCTTCCCACTTGAACCTCGTGATGTAGAAGCATCTGCGCTTATTCGTGAGTGCACTGAAAGAGATAAGGGAATAAAGACACCAGCAGAAAGGGCTGGGATCTGGCTCGATTCTCCGATTATAGATATTTTGAATGGTTCGGGAACAATAGAGAAGAATTTGCCCGCAATGGTTCGGCAATACCACAGGTTTGATATCGATATTATGAAATATCCAATGCTCGTTTTTCCAACCTTACATTACCAGAATGGTGGCATAGAGATTAATAAAAATGGTGAATCAACTCTTCCCAACCTCTATGCCGCAGGTGAACAGACCGGTGGTTTACACGGCAGAAATAGACTTATGGGTAATTCTGTACTTGATTATAATGTATTCGGGAGAAGAGCCGCTTTGCATGCTTCAGAAAAGTCAAAGACGGTAAAGATTGGAAAACTCAATTTTGACCATGTAAAGAAATATGAAAAGGAATTAAAGGAAGCAGGGATTAAGACAAAGAGGATTGCTCCAATTCTTTTACCCGATTACAGAAATTTTGAAGTTATACGAAAACACAGAAAGAAATTCGATCCATTCCTCGGAGGAGGAATTACTGGATTCTATGAAGAAGAATAGTGGTAAGCGAAAAATGAGCGTAAAAATGGATTATCTTGAGAACTTTACAGGCATTAGAAAAATTTCTAACGGGAAAAGAAGGTGCGGTTACCTGAAATAAGAATTTGTGTAAGTAGTCGCAGGCCTTAGCCTGCGTTCAAAAAAAGTTTTTAGGAGGTAATATGGCTGAGAAATTCGAACCGAAATTAGTTGGATTCTTTTGCAATTGGTGTACTTCAAGTGCTGCGGATCTTGCAGGAACATCCCGGTTACAATATCCACCAAATATACGACCGATACGGGTGATGTGCTCCGGTTCCGTCGATTCCGCATATATCTGGAGGGCATTTTTAGAGGGCGCGGATGGAGTTATAATAGGCGGTTGTCACCCGGGTGATTGTCATTATGTTTCAGGAAACTATAAAGCGAGGAGAAGAATTAAGGTTTTCGAAACAATCATGAAAACTCTCAGACTCGATGAGAATAGACTTTGGTTACGGTGGATTAGTGCAAGTGAGGGGAAAAAATTTGCTGATACGATGACTGAATTCACAGAGCATATCAAAAAATTGGGTCCATCAAAAATCGGTAAAAATTGGTCAGTATAAAGACAATTTTTGGACACAGATATACGCAGATGAACAGAGATTATAAATATTTTAATTTTATCCTTGGCGAAAGAAAATGGGAAGATTTAAACCTACTATTTGATAATCAATTGGTGAAAATCAGCGTAATCAATGTATAAACAAAAGATGAAGGAGAAATTATGGGAGAAAGGTATAAGTTAAAGATTGCCGTTGAGGATTTAAATAAAAGCATTAAGGATTTTCTCATGCAGATCATGGAAAAAAATGATATAAGGAACATTATTCTTCCTGTTCTCGTTCCATCGAAAAACAATGTTTTTCCCACCTTTGTGAAAGATAAGAAGTTACTGGAAGATGCTCGACCGGTTGCCCCTGTCTTTCCGGTAAGTACGGCAACAATGGTTTCAAAGATCACCAGGATGTCACCTTCACCTGAGAATATTCTTGTTTTTCTTAAGCCCTGCGAACTGAGAGCATTGCTTGAGCTAACAAAATTTAAACAGATAACACTGGACAATTTAATTCTCGTAAGTTACGATTGCATGGGTGCTTACAAGACAGAGTTCTATAATGAAGCAATTTCTAGCGGAAAAGATGTGGATAATGATTATGCGAAAAATTTCCTTATGACGGCAAAACAGGATGAGAATGTAAGAGATGCTTGCAAATTGTGTGATGGTTTCTACCCGCAAGGCTTTGCTGATATAGCTCTTGGATTTATTGGAAACAACGATGGAGTGGTGGTTGAGGCGAACTCGGATAAAGGCAAGAAAATTATTGAAGAACTTGGTCTTGAAAAAATGGATGCTAAAGAGAGAGATGAGAAAATTGAGAAGGTAGTTAAAGAGAGAAACGACAGCTGGGCAAAAGTGAAAGAGGAACTGAAGAAAGAAGTTACTGGAATAGATGCGCTGGTCACCTATTTTGCCAACTGTATTGATTGTCATAATTGCATGGGACAATGTCCCATCTGTTTCTGTAAGGAATGTTTCTGGGAATCGCCAACCTTTGAATTTACTCCGCTTAATTTTCTCAGATGGGCAGAGAAAAAGGGTGCTGTAAAGCTGCCCACAGATACGATTTTTTTCCACCTGGGAAGACTTTCGCATATGTCAACGTCTTGCATTGCCTGTGGTTTGTGTAGTGATGCATGTCCAAAAGACATAAAGGTCTATGAACTCTTCCATCTTGTAGCCGATGACACGCAGAATGCGTTTGATTACAAACCAGGCAGGGATCTTGAAGAAGAAGCACCGCTGGTAACGTTCAAAGAAGACGAACTGAAGGAAATGGGATAAAACGAATGGACTTCTTACCAAGAGCATAGAGCATAGAGCAAAAGGGCATAGGGCAAAGAGCATAGGGCGTAGAGCGTAGGTAAATATATCATTGCGAGCCGTGAGCCGTATGGTTCACGGCTAGCCTGCCGATTGTACTGGAGTAGCGAAACTTGT
>SOKD01000098.1 GCA_004376305.1 Candidatus Cloacimonadota bacterium
GAGAATCCGAAACATTAAAAATCAGTTATCGATGTTATGAGAGCAACCAATTAAGTAACTAATTTTGTTCGTTTAGATCGTTTGAACGTTTCGAGCGTTTTGAACGTTTAATTCGTTATCTACATCGTATATCCAGGTGTTTATGTTTGTCTTTAACTTACATCATACATCGTACATCTTACATCCCATACTTGCCCATTAGCTCATTTACCCATTAACTTGCCGTTTTATGAAAGTTGCTATTATTTCAGTAAGAACTTTTCAGTATGGTGGTGTTGAGCGATATGCTTATGAATTGGTGAACCACCTTTCAGACCATGTCACCGTTCACCTTTTTACCAGCAAACTCGAGGGAGATGTTACGGCAAAGGTTCATCTTGTCCCTGCCGTTGGAAGAAAAGACCTCGTTTCAGTGAACAGTTTTATGCTCTTTCTCAAAAGCCACTTGAAAAGAAAATCATTTGATATTATCCACTCAATGGGTCCGCTCTATTTACATCCGGATATTGTTACTGCCCATATTTGCCAGAAAAGATTATTACATGATAAAGCCCTTTTTGAAGATTTCACGATCAAAAGAAGAGCTTACTGGAAGGTGAGAACGCAAGCTGCTTCGAGATTTCAAAAAATGAGTTTCAAAAATGCAGGAACGGTTATTGCTGTTTCATCCATGCTCAAAGAGGAGTTAGAGAAAGCGTATGGAATAAAAAATATAACGGTAATTCATCCTGGAATTAGCGCTGAGTTTTTTCACAGTGGTTCTGGTGAAGAGAGGAGAAAAGGGAGAGAAAAACTCGGATTTGATCATAATTCCTTTATTATTCTTTTTGTAGGAAGTCAATGGGAAAGAAAGGGTTTGAAATTCGCGCTCCAGGCATTATCTCTGCTCAATGGAAATGCAAAACTGTTGGTAGTTGGCAAAGGTGATAAACTCATATTCAAACGTATTGCAGAAAAGTATGGTGTTACAAACAGGGTACGCTTTGCGGGATTTCAACGTAACATTGTTGACTCCTATCGTATTTCTGATATGCTCATTCTTCCAAGCCTTTATGAGCCTTTTGGATATCCTGTACTTGAGGCAATGGCAATGGGACTTCCCGTTGTTACCTGCAAAAGCGTCGGCGCATCGGAACTTGTTGAAGAAGGAAGAACTGGTTACGTTGCTGATAAACCAACGGATGTGAAGCAATTATCGTTAATGATTAAAAAAGTAATGAATGGAAGTCAAAAGACCTATTCAACAGCGGCAAAGGAACGAGCGCATCAGTTTCTCTGGGAGAAGAAAATCCACCAGATTAAACCGCTTTATGATGAGATACACCAGAGCAAATTGACTGAGTGAGGGATGTCTCTCTTGTTGGGAGGAGGGGGAGTAGCATTGTTTGAACGGTTGATGATGAGAAAGTATCTGGTTCTGCTTATTATTTTTGCTGTTCTGGTACGGATTCCATTTGCTATATTGGTCTTTAATCGCCCTCATACAGCATATGCAAGCCATGACAGTATCGGCTATGATGCGCTTGCAAAAAACCTCCTGTATAACCATTCTTTTTCACTGTACAGTGAAGATCCTCAGATAAAGGATCCGGTAAGAACCCCCGGATATCCTTTTTTCCTGTCAATGGTCTATGTATTCTTTCCGGATAATTCGCCTTTTGTAGTGCTTTTTCAAATGCTCCTTGACATAGGGATTATTCTTCTCCTATTCAATCTTGTCAGAGCAATGGTGAATGATAGGGCAGGATTTATTGCAGGGCTTTTCTATGCACTCAATATTCATCAGGTACTGTTTACAACGCAGGTATTATCAGAAATTCTCTTTTCGTTTTTCCTTCTTGCAGGAATAGTATTATGCTTCCTGTATGTTAGGAAGAGGGGCATGCAAAATCTGTTTCTCTCGGCACTATGCATAGGCTTTGCAATACTGATACGTCCTATCGCACTTTTTTTTCCGCTCATTATACTTTTCTTTCTCATGCTGAAAAGGATTCAACCACGCAGGATGGTTGCTTTCACTTTAATAGTCATTCTTTTTCCCCTCACCTGGACATTACGAAACACTATTGTGTTCAAGCAATTCTTCTATACAAAGATACATTCGGTTAATCTTGTGCTATACCATGCTCCTTCAATTATACAGGATAGACAGGGTATTTCGAGAGAAGAAGCAAAGAAACTATTTTTCAAGAGGGAAAAAGAAAAATATTCTCTTTCGGATTACCAGATGGATTATTTTGACGATAATCCATCACTGTGTGACAAATTAGCAAGGGATGCACGAGGTATTGTGTTTACGTATCCATTGCTCTTCATCAAGCATCAGATACTGGGTGTGATTCATACACTGCTCCCCGCAAACATGGGCTTTACAGCAGACATGCTTGCGGGTAAAGGTTCCGGAGGTTCAGGATTAAAGCCCGCGTTCAAGCCCTTTTTTCAATATCTTCTCAGAGGAAGGGTAACAGAAGGAGTTACGTTTCTCTTAAAAGAACGCGGCAAAAACCTCGGTTCAGGCATCTGGATGATTCTCGGACTGATATGTGTCTATCAAATAGCTCTGTATATCCTTTCGATCTTTGGGTTGAAGAGGAACAGAATTTCACCGGAAATTCTTTTCATTCTGATAACCATTGCATACTTTATGATTATTCCCGGAGAGGTTGGTGAAGCACGGTTCCGGGTTCCCGTTGAACCGTATATTACCCTGCTTGCTTCCCTTGCTTTGGTGAAACAATCGAGCAAGGCACCGAGCAATTTCTTCACAAGGAAGGATTCTTTGTAGGATTGCAGTAATAATTGTATCAATAGTACCCGATAACTGTCCAGTTTCTGAACATATTGTTCGGATTCTGGACAGTTTTGTTTTCATTCAAGAAAACGGGAATTGCTAAGTGTAATGAATACATAAACTTAAAATTTGTTTTTCTATGGCACACTTT
>SOKD01000167.1 GCA_004376305.1 Candidatus Cloacimonadota bacterium
AACAGGATACTCTGCCTTTCAGAACACCTGCTCAGTATCCTGAAGAATGCGCTTTCCATCTTCAACAAAACTCTCTTTCAGGTTGTCCGAAATATCAGATCTGTACATTATGGGGACATAGGCAACATAAACGAGCATTACTTCGGCTTTAATTGCTTTTGCAAATTCCAACGCTTTCTCTGCGCCCCTTATCGCATTTGATGAACCATCTGTTGCTACAAGTATTTTCGAAATCATTGCATCCCTCCTTATGTTTGCTCAATTCTATAGAATAATGCACCACGTTATTCAAAGATATTTTCCATAAAGATACCAATTTGACCTTTCCACATCCCCCTTTTCAAGAGTTACAGGTGAAGCAAGTTTATTATACAATTGATTGATACCATTACTATCACATTTTCTTACGCAAAAGATAATTCGACCTTTCGCTCCCTCCGGGAGCTCCTTATACAACTGGGCAAGAAAATCAACGTACTCAATGAAACTCCATTTCCCAAAACAATTAAAAACAATATTTTTCCCCCATTTCTGGATTGTTATTATCCTATTTCTGAACAAATAAAAGCTCCTTTTTTCTATTGTTTTTTTCAGTATCGAATCGGTTAACCGTATCCATATAAAACCTGGATCAATAACAAACAGGTACCGTCCTATCCTCCTCTTTTTGAAATAGCTTTCAATCTTGTTATTCTCTGAAACCTCACAGAGACTGAACTTGTTGGTTTGTTTGAGCAACTTCAGGATTATTATATTGAATTCAAAAATATGGTAAGCTCCATTTCGTACAAATTGTAACCTCTTGCATATTTTTTGAACAGATTTATTGCGAAATGATGTATTGAGTCCAATCCACTCCAAACCCTCCTCCCGTGCATATGTTGTCATTTTGTCCGTAAACTGTGCTGCGATACCACTTCTCTGGTACTCCTTTTTTACGCGCATACCCATCAGCCACCCATCTCTATCATTTGAATAATGAAAGAAACATATTGCTTTAATTTGAGATTTGCCTTCAAAAACAAAAGGGATGGTTCTTTCCGGATGTTTTCTATGATACTCAAGGAGATATTGAATATATCCTGATTCGTATAGATCTTTTGTAAATCCTCGTATCTCCTCTGAATCCCTCTCATTAAATATCCGTATTCCCTCATCCACACTTTCTTGTATCACTTTTTTCAATATGCGTCAATAGAATTTTTCCTTGCAAAACCAAACACAATACAGTATTATACTATGGATACTCAGATTTAATAAGAGATCATACAGGTAATGATTTTGCTACTATTTATTATAGAGAAGAAAGGTACATAATGCTGCTCATATTTCTATTCTTCATAGCCTCCTTGACAGACATCACCGCTCTCCTTCCGGATAATATAGTACTCACGCAAACCATTAAGGGTGATTGTACAGGAGATGAAAAGGAAGAAATAATCCTTGTGTACGATATCAATTCTCGCTTTGGGACAGATGAATACAGGGGAACCTGCGTATCAATCTATGAACAGTTCGAGGGAGAATTTCAGGAGGTGTATAAAACCAGATTGAGTGCAGATACAAAGATACGATTTGCCAAAATACTCGATGAACTACCACCATTTGTGGAAATCCAATGGTTCCATGCCGCAGGGGGCGGTAATACCTATATAGCATACGATAAAGAATTAAAACGGTTCAGGGAGATTCTCAATTTTGAGAGTGGTGGGCTGAACAAGGAGGACATCAACAGTGACGGAAAAGAGGAGATTTTTTCATTCACCTTTGAACCCGTTCAGTGCAATGGCGAAATAAATGAAATATACGCAAGTTTTCTTACCTTTTTTCGATGGAAGAAGAACTCCTTTGAATCTTTTCCGGAAAGTCCTTATATGATGAGACCTGGAACAACATATTTCGCCACATCCAAAGCTATTTCAACACCAAAATTACTTGTGGTTTCACAACCGCGCTATCCCTCATTAGAATTCAGAGGTGTTGAAGACTGTTCCTTTACTTTGTTCGCAGCAAGGGATGCAAATAAATTATTTCTTCTTCTTGTCATCAAGGATGATATTATTATTCAACAAGGTGAAGGGAAAGACCTGATCCATGGTGACCATATCGTTCTCCTTATTGATTCTGACATTGCAAATGATTTTTGCAAAAGAACACTTGATGATGATGATATCGCTCTTGCCTTATCACCCGGTAATTTTCATGATGTATCTCCGGACATAATAAACCTCAACCCTCTTTCTGTTATATCAAAGAACATTGTCCAAAATGCCGACTTCCTCTTTGAGAAGCAAACAGGAGGATACAAGGTGCGTATCACTATTGAGATTGACAGGGAAATACTTGACAGGAGAACGCTTGGTTTTGGAATAATCATCTACGACAGAGACAGGGAGAATGTGCATTACCCGGAGTTCAGAATGTCCTGGCCGTCAACCATCAACAAAAAAGACCCCACCACATGGGGCAATCTGTATCTGTTTAGCCCTAATGAAGGTTACCATCATTAGAGTATTCAAGAAACCAACCCTACAATTTTTTATTTGAAGTTACTCTAACCCACAAATTAGCTTCTGGCATATTGCGTATAGCAAATGCCCTTGAACAAAAGAACAGGCTTTCGTTTGGATCGTTTATGTCGTTTTGACCGTTTTATTTGTGCTTTTTGATCTTACCTACATCTTACATCCCATATAATTTTGCATAGATTTCACTTTTACCTTTTAACTTTTCACATGCCTCTTGTTTACTCGTATCTCAGCGCCTCTACTGGATCGAGCCTGGCTGCCTTATTTGCAGGATAGATGCCAAAAAATATCCCAACACCCGAGGAGAATCCGAACCCGAGCAAAACCGCCCAGAGGGGGATTGCAGCCGGCAGGTTCGAAGCAGCTGCAATTAAACGTGCAAGTGTAAAACCGACAAGAATTC
>SOKD01000169.1 GCA_004376305.1 Candidatus Cloacimonadota bacterium
GCAGTATATCTCGTAAACCAGTACCCGAACATTGCCTGGGTAACGGTGTTCTCATCAAACGTAAATGATTCTTCAATCGAAGTAATCGCTGTTCTGTAAAAAGCCACACGTGCAATGAGGTTAGTATTTGGAAGAATTGCGCTTACCAGGTATACCGTTCCACTGCTATCCACATCAAATACGCTTTGATATGTCCCATCTACAGTAAAAACAGGAGGAAAATCAACTGAGACCTTTGAGTATATTCCGCCTGATGGTTCTGCATATTTGCGGTTCAATAACTCTGTCTTCCTCATATTGCTGACTTAGTATAGTTGTTTCTCTTTCTCATAAAAAGCATTGAAAATTCGTGATTCATATACTGAACCGTTGTAAACATAAGCAGCAAAGAGGCTTAATTTCGGAGAGGTGATATTGCTGCCCTGGATAAGAAGAAGAAGTCCGGACAAAGCGCCCATACCGTAACCATCAATCTGGGCTATATCCGACACAAGACCAGCTTGCATGCTATGAGAAAAAGAGAAATTGAGAGTTATATCACCTCCATAGATGGTAACTGCATCATCTTCAGTTTCATTGTTTCCATCCTGATTTACATCCATTGCAATAGATGCTCCCAACTCCAGGTTTTGAAACAGTTTGAATCCGGCTCTCCCTGCAAAAACATCCGGTTTCTGAATATCATTCAGCATACCATCAAAGTTTGCAAGAGGGCTCTTCACCGCAAGTAACGCACCGATCCTCCTGTTGGATTCATCCGATTGATTCATGTAGCTATGCACAACAGAACCATATCCAAGAGTGTAATCGTTGATTTTTCCACCCAAAAGATAGAATGGCTTTCCTGCACTTCCCAATCTCACGTATTGTAGTATTTTGGTATATTCAAGATCTGTTTCACGCAACCTGCCCTGCCCGTTCATGAGAAACTCCAGCGAAGTCTTTGCACCAAAATAGGGATAATCGATTTCCGGATGTGTTGTCAGAGTATACCAGTTTTCACTTTCAATATTCGTAATACCTATACCAAGGTTCAGTTTTATGTTTCGATAACCAACATCCACTCCCCTCTGAAAATCAACGGGCAACAGTGAAAGAATCGGGATAGCTGACTTTCTTCCCCGTATTGGCAGTGTACCCGCAAGGTCTACCGTTTTTAATTGCGGTTTCAGTGCATATGCTTTTTCGATCTCCTCCTTGGATTCCGATTCCTTCCCTGCCCTCCGGTATATGATACCAAGGTAGAGATGTGCTTCAGGATAATCAGGTCGAATTGCTAAGGCTTTTTCAAACGCCGCTCGCGCTTTAGAGTCTTTATTATCTGAAAGATAAACAACACCGAGCCCGCTATACGCTAATGGATACACAGAATCGATTTCAATAGCTTTCCTCATCTCGGCGGTAGCAGTCTCAAGTTCACCTTTTCTGTAATATATATAGCCGAGGTTCACATGAATAACAGCATTGTTCGGTGTTACTTTATTTCTTTCACTAAAATACAAGAGCGCATCATCAATCCCCTCAAGCTCGGCAAAGAATGATTCTATAAGGAAGTACGGTTCCTCCACTTTCGGATTGACGGAAACCGCCTTTTTCAATTCTTCCAATCCTTCAACGTACAGATCAAGCTTTCCATATGCGGCTCCTCGTGAGGCGTAGTAGTTTGCATTTCTTGGGTCCAATTGAATCGCTCTGGTATACTGCTCAAGAGCCTTTTCGTACTCTCCGTCTCTGAAAAGCTTGTTGCCTGCTGCATAATAATCTCCTGATTGCTGAGCATATACAGCATTGAGGAGCACTATAGCAAGAATGAATGTCATAAAACACAGAAATTTCATACCTCTCTCCTTCATCTCCTGCTGGTGTCCTCAAACGAGGACACCAGCGCTCAATGGAGAATTAATAATCTGTGTAAATAAGATTCCAGGTATATGTTCCGCCTGCAGACAGATAACCGTTTGTTGGACCCCATTCATAATCGGTATAGGGAGCATATCCATAAAGATCAACATTCCCGGAACCAACATCGGTAATCCACCCAACATTTCCAGAATAAAGAATCCCTCTATCGTAACCATCGACGTAGACCCTGATATAGTATGGGGTATCATTATTGATGATAACTGTTCCTGTTCCCGCTCTCTGCGAAGCAGCAGCCTCATACTGTTTTGCCAGCTTCCTTAATTCATCGGCGCTCTTTTTGTCACCCATGCCAAATGTTCCATTTTCGTAGAAATCAGCAATTTTTCGTGCAATTTTAGCATTTTTCTGCTCTTTTGCAAGTTCACGTATCTCCTTCAATAGCGCTTCAGTGGTGATAATTGAGCTTTGTTTCCCTGCATCTTTTTCGGCACACAAGAGGAGCATGGCTGCAGCCAAAAGGGTGTTACCATCTCTGTATTCTCTCCCCGTATCAATCATCTCACCTACATCTGAAAGGTAATGATACCCGGCACCAAAACTACCCATGATATTTTTGTATTTTAGCATTTCCATGGGCGTTTTCATCGCCTTCCCTGAAACCTTGTCGTCTTTTCCTTTATCCTCGGCAAAGGAAATCGTGGAAGTGGCTATAAATGAAATCGCTAAAATGAGCAGGGTAACCACCAGTATTCTTGCGTTTTTCATTGTATCTCCTTTCTTTTTCTGCATCCTCCTGAAGGATGCTATTAAAAGTTAATAATACTCATTCTCTGCGGAAGAACTGACCTTACTGTATCACCTCCTTTCATAATAGTACTAAAATCCCTTATTTCACTTCCAGTCACCAAAAAGAACAAACGGTGCCCAGAAAAAAGGTAAAGAATAATCTGTCTTTTGTATCATATAGCGCTGTGCTTCACAAAGAGAAAAACCTTTATCTCTTTTTTTCAAATTCCTGTAAAAGTTCTCCATTAAAAGCACCGTCGAAGCATCACTTACGTAC
>SOKD01000286.1 GCA_004376305.1 Candidatus Cloacimonadota bacterium
ATCTTGTTACCCGATCATAGACAAGATTTTGAAAGATATAGGAATCGGGAATAAAACGTTGTCCCATGAATTTGAACGAACGGGGAAATGTATCAGTTTCCGTATCAAGGAGCACGCCTGACACAATTGATGGCGCTGGTTTCTCCTGTGCCCGGGAGATAAATGCTGCAAGAAGGTGGTCAATGGATAATGACGCTCTGCCGCTTTCAGCACCGTAAACTTCCTTCAGCAGTGTACTGTAATCAAAGGGAGTTAGATCATCGCTTTCACCAACAAGGAATGATGTAATTTCATAAATGCTTTTATACGTGTCGTACAATAAACTGTTGTTTTCTAATACGTACGTTATATAGAGTGCGCTCAACGTAAGGTTTTTGCCCATCTCTTCCTGATTTTCAAACCCAACCGCTGAACTCGGAGGCTTGAGATAGAAGGGCATTCTGCCGAACCACATCATTACTTTAAAATAGTTCTTGAGCGTTTCGTTTCTCGTATAATGACCGCGCGGTTTATATTGACTATAGTCTTCCTTTATGTCAAAGAGAGGGGATTGCGCGAATCCCTCTGCTTTCTCAATAAGTTGCAGTTCTGAAGTTACTTTCTGCTCAATTGATTTCGGGAGGTGAACAGGAATGGATAGAATTTTACAGGGCAGCGCAAAGAAGCCTATAGTTCTTTCGAGAGCTTGCTGCTCAAAGTCATTCAGTTTTTCCTTGCCGTGGATTCCGGTGAGTTCATTGAGAAGACCTTCTGAGAGAACTGCAACGCGCTCATGCAACTCATGTATCTCGATGATTCTCAGGATGTAATCAAAAAGGAGGTGGTTTGTGTGCAGCACTATGTCTGTTGTTACAAATACTGGACGTTTGCGTTTTGCTAATTTGCTGTAAACTTCATACATATCATCTTCTGCTGTTTCAGTAACGATGAAGCCGTTATCTTCGATTCCCTTCAAGGCTTCTTCTGAAAGACTGATATCATTGATGTTGCGAATTGAATGAAGCTGAACGGGGCTGGATGATGTTTTTGAGCCACAGCTGATGAGCAGCAAAGATAGTACGACAAGTATCAATCGATACATGATTCCTCCCGTTTTAAATTAATAAGACAACACAAAGGCACTGTTACGGTAGATTGCACTGTGGTTGCAGAATTTTGACTCCGTTCTGATATAAATTTGTTTTTTAATGTTGATCGGAATGAGCACGAGTTTGATTGTGATTATTCAAGTTCTAATAGGGGTGCGAATCCCTGCACTTGATCTCCCTCTTTTACATAAATTTTCTTCACCCTCATCGTGCCAGGCGCACGAAGTTCATTCTCCATTTTCATTGCTTCAATGATAATAAGAATGTCTCCTTCGGCTACTTCATCACCTTCCGTAACAAACAGTTTGACAACAGAACCGGGCATGGGAGATTTTAGTATATTTTCGAGTGCACCGCTTTTTTCACCTGTGCTGAATTGAAGGTCATCTTCTTTTTCTTCCTCAAAGATGAACTGTTCACCAGCAATGATAACGATTGTTCGAGAGCCATCAGTAATGATCCGGGAAAGAATGGATTTGTTATTATGAATGAGAGAGAGTGTGTGTTTGTCGATGGATTCTGCTTCAAATGTTCCTTTTCCATCATCTGTTGTGACCATGTATTTCTCATTGGTACGATCAACCGAGACCTTCATCTCTTTTTCCTTATAATAGACAGTAAAATCCATATTATTCTCCGGATCTCCAGCCACCGGTAGACTCCCATATCGCTTGTATACCTTTTTCTGTTGTTACATAGTCTGTTGAGGTTTTTAATAGTTTATGTATTCCATATGCAGCAAGTGCGGAGAAGAGGTGTCTTTCTACCTCTGGTTTCAATTCCTCGTGGTGTTCGGCTATAAAAGATGTGTGAAGCTTTCCTTTTCTGAAGTCTTTCGTTTTGAATATTCGCAGGAGAAAGGGTACGGTTGTCTTAATGCCCACTATGGTGTAGTCTAACAATGCGCTTATCATTTTGTTGATGGCAGCATCCCGTGTCTCGTCATAAACAATGAGTTTGGAGAGAATGGGATCGTACGAGGGGGAAACTTCCAATCCTGCAAATATGCCCGAATCGAGCCTGATCCCGGGTCCATGCGGTTCATGCAGAAACTGTATCATACCTGGCGATGGCAGAAAATTGTTTTCAGGATCTTCGGCATAGATTCTTGCTTCAATTGAGTGTCCCCGCTGCGCAAGATCATTCTGTTTGAAGGTTAGTTTTTCTCCTGCTGCGATGTGAATTTGTTTCTTTACCAGATCAATGCCCGTCACGAATTCGGTTACTGGATGCTCAACTTGAATACGTGCATTGACTTCCAGAAAATAGAAGTTCATGTTTGTATCAAGAAGAAACTCCACCGTTCCTGCATTCGTATATCCAACTGCCTGTGCAATATTCACTGCAATTTCTCCCATTTTATTGCGCAGTTCCTCTGTAAGAGCAGGGGAGGGGGATTCTTCCACTATTTTCTGGTACCGACGCTGTATTGAACACTCTCTTTCGAAGAGATGAAAAACGTTTCCGTGATGGTCGGCAAGGATTTGAAATTCAATATGTCTCGGTTTTTCTATATACCTTTCTATATATACTGTATCATCTCCAAATGCAGCTTTTGCTTCCCGTCTGCCTGCATCGATTGCTTCGGAAAGAGCTTTATCATTGTGCACAACTCTCATTCCCTTGCCGCCACCACCCATGGAAGCTTTTACCAGCACCGGATACCCTATCGATTGTGCTTTTTTGATGAAGTCATCTACCTCTTCCGATGTTCCGGTCATTCCGGGAATTATGGGACCCCCGATCTTTTGCACGGTTACTCGTGATGCAATTTTGTCCCCACCGAGTGTGAGCGCTTCGGGTGATGGTCCAATGAAAACAATGC
>SOKD01000086.1 GCA_004376305.1 Candidatus Cloacimonadota bacterium
GGAGCTGGCATCAGTGATGTGTATGTAATAAGAACCGACAAAAACGGCAATACGATATGGACCGGAACGTACGGGGGTTCGAATGAAGATTGGGGATACTCAATTCAGCAGACACCCGATGGTGGCTATATCATTGTCGGCTATACGGAATCTTTTGGTGCAGGATACATAAATGTCTATTTAATAAAGACTGAAAACGATGCAGGCATTGAATACGAAAAAGAGCAGAATCAGAAACCGCGTGTCGGTTTACAGCTTAACGTTTATCCAAATCCGTTTACCACTTCCACCACCATCTACTTCCCCAGCATAGAGCATAGGGCAGAGAGCATAGAACTGGACATCTATGATGTTTCCGGGAGGAGGGTAAGGGACTTTATCCTTTATCCTTCATCCTTTATCCTTCCCGCGGTGGCGTGGGATGGGAAGGACGACGAGGGGAGAGCCCTGCCGCCTGGCACATACTTTATCCGAATTAATGAACACTTACAGCAAAAGATCATAAAACTGAGGTGATGAGGGGTGATTCCTTAATTGATGGTGCATTGCCGTTTATTCGGTCACACGATTATCCAATGGGTAACGTTTTAAAGAAGGGAGGTGATGAAAATGCCAACAATCTGTCATTTTGAGATTCCTGCAGATGATATTGATAAACTAAGGGAGTTTTATGCTAAACTCTTTGACTGGAAGATTGAGAAAAGTGATCTTGAGAATGAATACTGGATCATTGCTACGAAAAAGGTGAATGGAGAAGAGGGTATCAGCGGAGCTATCGAGAAGCGTCAGAATCCGCAGCAACACATTACCTGTAATTTCGATGTTCCATCAGTTGAGGAATTTGCTGCCAGTGTAGAGAAACTCGGTGGGACCGTCTTTGTTCCTAAGACCGCAGTACCAGGAAAAGGATACTATGCGTACTGCCTTGATCCTGAAGGCAACTATTTTGTTATTTGGGAGGATGATGAGAAGTCAGAATGAAAGAGAGTAACAATGCAAAAATTCGAAAAATATGTAAAGAAAGCAAAAAAAATGGGTGTGAAGGACGCGAGGATCATTCCTGCAGATTCGGTTGTTACCGCTGAATGGGTACGGATTAAGTGTACGTATGGTTGCGGTGGATACGGACGAAGTTTGACATGCCCTCCGCATACTCCGACGCCTGAACAGACTTCGAAGATGCTCTCGTCCTACAAACATGCACTGCTCATCCATGTTGACGAGAATGTGGATATCGATAATATCGTACTAACCTTGGAGCAGGAATGTTTCTTCGATGGATATTTCAAGGCATTTGGTATGGGAGCTGGTCCATGCTCTCTGTGTGAAAAATGTCCAAAGATATGCACGTATCCGCACAATGCTCGGCCTTCGATGGAAGCATGTGGCATTGATGTATTCAGTACGGTGAGGAAACACAAATTCCCGATCGAGGTTTTAAGAACGAGAAAATGTAAATTCAACTATTATGGTTTAATACTCATAGAGTAAGTTAATTGGTAATTGGAACCGGATGTTCTCCGTAATCAACAATGCAAGGTATGATTTATCGCAATTTTGGAAATACCGACATTAAACCAAGCCAACTCGGTTTTGGATTAATGCGTCTCCCGCTCAGGATTGAATTCAAACCGGAGATGATAGACAGAAGAGAAGCGAGGCGTATGCTCCATTATGCCATTGAACATGGTGTGAATTACCTGGATACTGCCTATCCATACCATAGTGGAACAAGCGAGGAATTTCTTGGCAAGGCATTAACGAAAGGGTACAAGGGAAAGGTGTATGTTGCTACCAAATTGCCGACCTGGTTCGTGAAGAAGAAGAGCGATCCACAGAAATTCTTTAATGAGCAACTTAAACGGTTGAAAACAGATTGTATAGATATATATGCTTTACATGGACTCGGTAAGAATACATGGGAGACGGTGAAAAAATTCGACCTGCTTTCGTTCATGGACAAAATGCAAAAAAAAGGAAAAATACACTTTCCGGGATTTTCCTTTCATGATTCGTTACCACTTTTTAAGGAGATCGTTGATGCATATCCCTGGACGTTTTGTATGATTCACCTCAATTATGTTGATGAACATTATCAGGCAGGTGTGAAGGGTTTGGAGTATGCATACAGCAAAGGATTGGCCGTGATTGTTATGGAGCCATTGAGAGGCGGTAAACTATCACATAATGTTCCGAAAGAAATTCTTGATATTATCAAGAAAAGCGGAAGAAAGCAAACACCTGCCGAATTTGCTCTACGATGGGTGTTGAACAAACCTGAAGTATCCTTATTGCTCAGCGGAATGAGTACAACAGATCATGTGAAAGAGAACGTTGCGTTTGCATGCCATGAGCATGCAGGCTCACTCACCCGGGAGGAATTGAAACTTTACAAAAAAGCGAAGCAATTCTACAGATCAAGAATGAAGGTTAACTGTACACTATGCGATTACTGCATCCCGTGTACACAAAAAATACCCATATCTTTTATTTTTAATATGTACAACGATATATACATCTATAATGCCTTGAAACAATCGCAGTGGATGTACAAGGTGTTTATCAAACCGGAAAATCATGCGGACCAGTGCATTGAATGTGGCAAATGTGAAGAAAGGTGTCCGCAGAAAATCCCCATTTCCGAAGCTCTTAAAAAAGCTCACAAAATTCTCAATTAAGCAATGTCTTCAACTTCATTTTCCTCAGGCTATCGACTTAATGTCATAGAGTCAATTTTGTAAGAGGTTTTGTAGCCGCAGGCTTTAGCCTGCGTTAATTCCTTTAGAGATTTTGAAATAAATTCTTATGATGTAAGCAATCATATTCATAAGAATGAAAGACAATAATTGGTGCACCGCACCAAGGAAATACGACAGTGTAATGTATCTTAATCATCTTTACTGTCATTCC
>SOKD01000126.1 GCA_004376305.1 Candidatus Cloacimonadota bacterium
CGGGCATTACTTATACTTCCCTTTTTGCTTTCCCTTAATTGCAAGGACACCGCGAGTGATAAGACCGTTCTCAACGATTAAACGAAGCATAGGCACAACTCGTCGTACATTATGAAACGATTATGGAAATGGTTGAGAGATAAACTCATCATCATTATCAGGATTGATAGCACTCCTGCGAAGATCGCCGCTGGTGTTGGAGTAGGTGCTTTCATTGCAATGTTTCCCATTACTGGTTTCCAGTTTCTTACCGGGCTTCTTCTATCATTTATCTTCAGGGTTAATAGGATTGCTGTTGTGCTTACCACGCAGTTGGTTTGCAATCCTTTAACAATGTCGTTTCTCTTTTTCCTTGACTATAAGGTTGGCGAGAAAGTGCTCGGGTATGATTCGAGTGTTACGCTTGACGCATTGAAACTGCTTATTCGCCAATCAAACTTTGGGAATTTCTTTGCCGTTCTTGCAAGCGTTGCTAAACCTCTTTATCTTGGTGCGGCTATTATGGCTCCATGTATTGGTATTGCTGCATTTGCACTCAGCTATTTCCTGATAAAAACATTTAAGCGGAGAATATAGATGAAAGAGAGGCAATTGTAATGAAGAAATGGGAAGGAAAACTTGAAAGGATTGATGATTATAGATGGAGAATTCCCCGGAAGGACCATCCGGGAATGCGGGTCGATGGAATTATCTATGCAAAGGAATCATTGCTCAAACACATAAGGATGGACACAACGCCGCTCCAGGTCTCAAATGTTGCCCATTTGCCTGGAATTGTGAAGTACTCGCTTGCAATGCCCGATATTCACTGGGGCTACGGGTTTCCTATTGGTGGTGTTGCAGCAATGGACACTGAGAAAGGAGTCGTTTCTCCCGGTGGTGTTGGGTATGATATAAACTGTGGTGTCAGGATATTGCGAACAGATCTCAGGCTGCAGGATATTCAGAACAGAATAAAGGATTTGATAAATGCAATCTTTGCAAATGTTCCCTGTGGAGTTGGTTCAAAGACGAAGAGACGATTTTCTGAAAAGGAATTGAAAAATGCAATGAGGATTGGGTCAAAATGGATTGTCAAGCAAGGATTTGGATGGGATGAGGATGTGGTATTATCAGAAGGACAGGGATGTCTTGATTTCGCCAATCCTGACTATTTGAGCCATCGAGCACTTGAACGTGGAAGACCACAAATTGGAACGCTCGGAGCAGGGAATCACTTTATTGAAATTCAGGAGATCGATGAGATATACGACGAAGAGGCAGCGGGGGTTATGAATCTTGAGAGGGGGCTCATTACGGTAATGATTCATACCGGCTCACGAGGTCTTGGTTATCAGGTTTGTGATGACAGCGTTAAGCTTATGGGAAAAGCAATGAGGAAATATGGAATAGATGTTCCGGACAGGCAGCTTGCATGTGTTCCTATCAAATCCAGCGAGGGAGAGAGGTATCTTGGAGCCATGGCATCCGCTGCAAACTACGCATGGGTGAACAGGCAGATGATTATGTTCTGGGTCAGGGAAGCATTTGAAAAGACGCTTGAAACCTCTGCAGAAAAACTGGGAATGCATATGATTTATGATGTTGCGCACAATATTGCTCAATTCGAGGAGCATAAGATCAATGGCGAGACGAAGAGACTCTGTGTGCACCGGAAAGGCGCAACGAGAGCCTTCCCTCCGGGACATCACGGAATCCCCGAAAAATATAGAAGCATCGGACAACCGGTTCTGATACCGGGAGATATGGGTACGCATTCGTATATTCTTGTTGGCACCGAAAAGGCTATGAATGAAACGTTTGGTTCTACCTGTCATGGTGCAGGAAGAGTAATGTCGCGCCACAAAGCTCTTGATATTACAAAGGGAAGAGCTATCCATCGAGAACTCGAGGATCGGGGTATCTATGTTCGCTCAGCAACAGTAAAAACACTGCGAGAGGAAGTTCCGGAGGCATACAAAAACATCGATGAGGTTGTTGATACGGTTCATCAGGCGGGAATAGGGAAGCGGGTCGTTCGCATGCACCCGTTGGGTGTTATAAAGGGATAGAATAAACGGAAAATCCCAAGATACAAATTATAATGACCAATCAAATCCAAAATTTCAAATCAAGATAATGAAAAAATCCGAAAACTTCAAAAATATCACTGTGCTCAATCAATTTATGTGATTTAAAATATAATGAAAGCAAGCAAAGAATGTATTCCGTGCATCCTGAATTTCTGCATACGGACACTCGATTTTTGCACCATTCAGAAGTAAACAAGCATTTTTGCTTTGCTGAGCAACATACATTTTAGATTGCTTCGAAAAACCGGTACGGGAAAATACATTCGCAACAACAAATAAAGTGTCATTGCGAACTTGAACGAAGTGAAAGCGCGACAATCTTACAATGTATCCAGTAAGATATTGTTCTGATTGGATTTTTCTTGACTTTTGATGGGGTGAGTATATAATCGGTAGCGATGAATGAGAGAATTACAAATCCTGTACCGTTTCAGGATGATAAGGATTATGAAAGCAGCCTTCGACCCAGGACGCTTTCTGATTTCATTGGAAAGAAAACACTGAAGGAAAAGTTGAAGATATATGTAGAAGCAGCGAAAGGGCGCAATGAGGCAATGGATCATACACTTTTTTTTGGACCTCCAGGGCTTGGTAAAACAACGCTTGCATATATCATCGCCAATGAACTCGGTGTTAACATTTCTACTTCTTCTGGACCTATCCTGGAAAGGGCGGGTGATCTTGCAGGGATTCTTACAAATCTTTCGGAAAGAGATGTCTTGTTTATTGATGAGATACATAGACTGAACAGAACGGTAGAGGAGTACCTTTATTCAGCAATGGAAGATTTCAGTCTTGATATTCTGGTCGATTCGGGACCGAAAGCGCGCGCTGTT
>SOKD01000266.1 GCA_004376305.1 Candidatus Cloacimonadota bacterium
ATCTTGTTGAAGAGCATTTTCTAAAGGGCAGACCGGTGAAATCTCTGATGTATGTCCCTCCGGGTGAGGACACCCCTATTCCAAATATTAGAGACATTCCCTTCTTTAAGAATCAGCGGCTTATTGCTTTGAGAAACCGAGGTGTCATAGATCCGGCAAAGATTGATGAGTATATTGCCAGAGACGGATATAAAGCCCTTGCGAAGGTTCTTACCTCTGTGACGCCAGAGGATGTGATCAATGAAATAAAGAATTCTGGTCTTCGTGGAAGAGGAGGTGCTGGTTTTTCAACGGGTCTGAAATGGGAATTCTGCCGGAAGAGCGAAGGTAGTCCGAAATATATTATCTGTAATGCTGATGAGGGTGATCCCGGAGCTTTTATGGATAGGAGTATTATCGAAGCCGATCCTCATTCGATAATCGAGGGAATGACCATTGGTGCTTACGCAATGGGCGGTAGTGAGGGATATGTTTATGTGCGAATCGAATACCCGCTTGCGATCGAGAGAATTGAAATGGCAATTGAACAGGCGCATGAGTACGGTCTTTTGGGGGAAGATATTTTTGGCTCGGGTTTTAATTTTGACCTGACCGTTTTTAGGGGAGCGGGTGCCTTTGTTTGCGGAGAGGAGACCTCGCTGATCCATTCAATTGAGGGGAGATCTCCAGAACCGCGGATACGTCCGCCATTTCCTGCTCAATCCGGTCTTTGGGGAAAGCCAACAAATATTAATAATGTTGAGACATGGGCAAATATCCCCGTGATCATCAATTGGGGAGCAAAGTGGTTTTCTGAAATGGGGACAGAGACGAGTAAGGGAACAAAGGTCTTTTCACTCGCTGGAAATATAAATAATGCAGGTCTCGTTGAAGTTCCAATGGGGGTAACATTGCGGCAAATGGTCTACGATATCGGTGGTGGGATCCCACATAACAGGAAATTTAAGGCAGTGCAGACAGGAGGTCCTTCAGGTGGATTTATTCCGGAGAGCCTTCTTGATCTTCCGATAGACTACGAACGCCTTAGTGAGGTAGGAGCAATTATGGGATCAGGAGGCATGATTGTCATCGACGAAAGATCGTGTATAGTGGATATGGCAAAGTACTTTCTTGAATTTACCCGAAGTGAATCGTGTGGAAAATGTACTTCGTGTCGGGAGGGGATTTCTGCGATGTATGATATACTCGATAACATATGTAGTGGAAAAGGACGAGAGGGTGATATAGAGCTACTCGAAGAGCTGTGTTATGCAGTCAAAGATGCTTCTCTGTGTGGTCTTGGACAGACTGCACCGAATCCTGTCTTAACAACGGTGAAACATTTCAGGGAGGAATATCAATCCCATATTCGCGAAAAAAAGTGTCCTGGAGGTGTATGCAAGCCCCTTATTCAATTCTCTATTGATGGTTCCAAGTGCACAGGTTGTCTGCTTTGTTTGAAGAATTGTCCTTCAGAAGCGATTACTGGAGAGAAGAAAAAGCCCCATTCTATAAATTCCGAAAAGTGTATTAAATGTGGTGCTTGTGCGGAGTTATGCAGATTTGATGCAATTATAGTGAAGTAAGGAGATAAGACGATGACGTTGAAAGAAATTGCGGAATGCCTTGAAGCTGAAATAATCGTTGATGCAAATGGACTTGAGATGGAAATCAAAATAGCAAGTGGTTCAGATCTGATGAGTGATGTCCTTGCGTTTTCCCGTCCGAAATCGCTTCTCCTAACGGGTTTAACCAATCCGCAGTCTGTTCGCACAGCAGAGATGTCGGAAATGGTTGCCATCTGTTTTGTGAGGGGGAAAATGCCACCCGAGGAGACGGTGAATCTTGCTCGTGAAAAAGAGATACCTCTTCTTCTCACAAAACTTCCAATGTTTGAATCGTGCGGGAAGTTGTACGGGAAGGGTTTAGCCGGTAGTTCAGAGTATTCGGAATCTAAAGAATGAAAATGGATGAAAAAGAAAGAATTACGAAAGTTCAAGAACTTATCTATGAACTGAAGGTTGGGGATGTAATGACACGTGATGTCGTTGTGGTTAATCCCCTGACAAAGATGAGCGAGTTAAGAGAAATAATGCGTTCGAAGCGGATTTCAGGTAATCCGGTTGTGGATGATGGTACATTGGTTGGTCTTATTAGTATTGAAGACCTCATCAATTGGCTTACCGAAGGCGGGGAAGATTGCCCTGTTAGAGAAAAGATGGTGAAAAACATCAAAACACTGTTTGAGGAAGAAGCTCTTGTCCAAACGATTAGCAAGTTTGAAAAATACGGTTTTGGTCGTTTTCCAATCATATCACGTCAGAATGGAAAAGTTGTTGGAATTCTTACCAAAGGAAATATTATTGAAGGATTGCTCAAGAGACTTGAGGTTGATTACCATGAGGAGGAGATTCACCGGTACAGAGCAAGTCATATTTTCGAGGATATCATCGCTGACCTTGCTACGATTATCCTGGAGTACAACATTAAAGGAAAGGATTTTTCAAAAGCAGGCAATGCGTCGAGTAATCTCAAGAAGAGTTTGCAGCGGCTCAATATTGATGCTCAGGTTGTTAGGAGAATTGCAATAGCAACGTACGAAGCAGAGATGAATATTGTGGTTTTTGCCGATGAGGGAACAATTATAGCACGGGTGGAACCGGAGCAGATTGCGATCGTTGTTGAGGATCACGGTCCAGGGATTGCTGATATCGAACGGGCTATCACTCCAGGATTTTCAACAGCACCTGATTGGGTACGAGAGTTGGGGTTCGGCGCGGGAATGGGTTTGAATAACATAAAGCGATGTAGTGACGAAATGGACATAACCTCACAGGAAGGAAAGGGCACTCGTCTTGAATTCATCATCAGAATGGCACAGGTTGCGATACTGACGGAGGAGCGTTAGCGTGAAGTTAAGAGAA
>SOKD01000350.1 GCA_004376305.1 Candidatus Cloacimonadota bacterium
AAGTCCATTATGCCTAATTTGTAATAATATCGCATTCCTGGATTCACGTCTTTATCTCTGTAAGAATATGTTTTTGGTGTTGGGGAAGATGAAGAGTGGGGAATTCTAGCGACTTCAATAAAATTCCCGTTTTCGAAGTGGGATTTCCTGGTGATGACAGAGTTAAGGCAGGCATCATCCAAGTTTACGCTCCACTGTAGATATATGCATTGCTCATCTGAGCTCGCATAAAAGGAGGGGGATTCTATCCCGACTGCCTCATCGCGTACCGCATGGTATAATTCCTGGCTGCCACTGCCACCGAGTTGATTACAGAAGCACGCATGCACAAAGCCAAGTTTGTCAATACAGATATTTCTATCCACCCACGAATAGGTCTTATTTGAAAAAGAAGCGAAGATCGTATCCGTTTCCCATGATCCGCTGCGGTTCGTCAGGTAGATAAGATCTCCAACGAGGTGGTCTTCATGGTAAGCGATATGAGCGTCTCCATTTCCGTCAATAGCTATCGATGAGTATCCGCCATCCTGCATTCCCACATTATTGGTAAGTTGTTGGGCAACGAAAGAACCTGTGGTGTTCTCTGCATACCAAAGTTCCCAGTCGGCTCCGTCATCTTTTTCGTAGGATATGTGGGCATATCCATTGTTATCTACAGCGATTGATGGGAAATCATCATCAAGGGCATCGCCGGTTACGCCTGTCGAAACCCAGCTTCCTGATGTATCATTAGCATAGACGATCTCTCTATTGCCACCGTATGTTCCGCACACCACCGCAACATGAACTCCGCCATTGTTGTCAATTGCAATAGATGAGTAGGTGGCAATAGAAGTTCCGGGAATAACTTCTGTGCTCCACGTTCCAATTTCCTTATCTGCATGCCGGAGACTCAAGCCACCTTCAAAATCATAATAGATGATGTGAGGAATGCTATCCGGAGTGAGGGCAATGGAAGGGCATCTGCTGCTAATCGCGTTGTTTGTGATAGTATCAATATCCCAAGCGGCGCCAACCTTTGTTGCATAGTATATCTCATCATCGCCATCACTTGCCTCAAAAGCTAAATGCGGTGTTCCTGCTGGCGTAACCGCAATTGATACTAAACTGGCGCTTACCATGATGGAATCTATCACCCATGAGCCTGTTTTATCAGTGATGTATCGGATTTGATCGGGATATCTATATGCAATGTGAATCTTGCTTGCGTCATCAACTACAATGGATGGCACCCATTCTGCCTCATTATTAAAAGTAAGGCGTTCGGTAGTAAAAGATGAAATAAGACAAAAGAATAGAAAAATCATTATTATCTCCCTGCTTTAGCAAAGCGAATTACATGGCAACAAAAGTATTTTCTCATGACAGAACCAATGCAGTATAGCAAACGCCACTGGCAGTGTCAATATCTTTTTGATCGCAGATAGACCCACTCAGAGATGCGAAATGCCCCGAAGAGAATGTTCCCGTGAAAATGCATATCTGAAATGGGGTGGAGAAGGAATTGCATGAAAAAACAATTGACATTAAGGATGAGAAAGAAGTATAATTTTTGAGTGAATCAGGCAAAAGACAGAGGAGACTTAAACGCAGAAAGCACAGCAGATACGGAAGCATCGCGGCTTGCAGGATTGGAGCAAATTGCGGGCGTTATCTGGATGATCATTGGAATTCTCCAGATTCTTGCTTTTGTTCCTTTTGTTTTTCTATTTGGTTATGGGTTTGCCTTATTATTTGTGGGGATTTGGAATGTCTATTGGGCACGACAGAGACTTACCATTTCCAAAGTTATCATGAGTCGAGCTCCCGGTATTCCCACTGTCTTTGAACAGCATCTCGGTATGACTATCCTATTTATTTTCATTAATCTGTTTTTCGGAGGAGTTATTGGGGTCATTGGATGTTTTTTTGATCTGTATGTCCGAAGTCAGGTGCTTAAATCTCGAAGCATTTTTGAACAAAAATAAGAAGGTTACTAATTTAAAGCATATAATTTTCAAATGAAATAAAATACGATCAGGAAAAAGCGCCTTCTAACTTTGTTAGAAGGCGCTTTACATAACGAAAACCGTAATCTTACCGGTTCATCATGCCCTGTCCGCGTTTTCCGTCTTTGCCGCAACAATCTACATCAATTGATTCGAGTTTATTGTACTGTTCTTTGCTGAGTACCTTTTTTGCCTTGATTCTTGTCTCGATTCTCCAGAATCGTAGTTCTGCCTGGAAGAGCGCAATCTTCTTATTGAGAGATTTAGCTTTTGAAAGATCGATGTTGTCTTCACTCAGAATGTTATCGAAATCAAGTTGTAATTCCTCTAATTCAGCCCTCTTTTTTATAATATCTTTTTTATGATCATCTCTTATTGATTTGAGTGCTTTTATCTGCTTTGCTGACAGGCTGAGTTCTTCCTCGTGTAAAAGGTAGAAATTTGCACCTTTCAAATAACGGTTGATCATCGTGAGGTCAGTACCGCCGTGCATCCCTCCATGTCCCTTCATCATTCCATATCCCATCATGCCTTTATAATCGCAATCGCCATGGTTTCCGCTTTTACTTTTATATCCATAGGCAAATACGCTGATGATGAGGGTAAGAAAGACAACTGATAGTATGAGTAATACTTTTTTCATTGTTTCAACCTCCTCTTAGGTTTTTTTTATTGTTTTAAATTCCTTCTCGGTTATTTCACTGTTTGCGTATCTCCTTCCGAGTATATCCATTGCAGAATCAGATGGTTGTTTCAGATGAGTTTGTCCCTGAACTGAAATCCATTTTACCATTAGTACAATTCCTGCTATGATTATTCCCCAGAAGAATATCATCGTGAGCCATCCGATTCCCATTCCCCATCCCATCATTCCGTGTACCATATTCATTAGCTCCTTTCTTTCTCATATAGACG
>SOKD01000164.1 GCA_004376305.1 Candidatus Cloacimonadota bacterium
GTCGCTCCAGTACCAGCGAACGGGTCAAACACAACATCGCCTTTATTTGAACTCGCCAGAACCACCTTTGCAAGCAATTTCTCAGGCTTCTGCGTAGGATGACGTGTATTCTCCCGCATAGACCAGAATGGAATGGTAATATCAACCCATATATTTGAAGGGAACGTTAATCTGAATTTTCCGGATTCTGAGTCCAGCCATCCTTTTGGCTTGCCTGCAACCCTGTAAGGTGCTCTGACACGTTTTTTCAGTTTAACGCTATCACTATTAAATGTGTACCTGTTTGAAACAGTACAAAACCAGATATCTTCCGAATTATTCTTCCAGTTCCTTCTGCTTCCCCTACCCTTCTCTCTCTCAAAGGTTATCCTGTTCCTTACAATGAAATATTTATCGCAGAGCAAATGGATTACGCTTGAAGACTCCCATATTCCGCAAATATATATTGACGCTGTTGGCTTGAGGAGCCGTATTATCTTCCCAAGCCATGCATCCATCCAATCCATATATTCTTTCAGTTTCAACTTCTTGAATGATGTGAGGTTAAACTTCTTTGTCATATTATACGGAGGATCAACAAATAGCAAATCAACAAAAGATGAGGGCATGAAATCCATTATTTCAAAAATATCACCATGGATGACACTGTTCTCAACGTCTTTTTTCGAAACAGAGCCGGTAATTTCCTTCAATTGAGCTCTGAACCCGTTTTTCTCATGTATTGTCAATGATAGCGTTCTATTTCTGGGTGCAGTTTCCTCTTTCTTCACGGGAAACCTATATCACACGTTTTTCATGCAGTCAAGACATTTTCCGGGCTCATCAAGCGGTTGTAAACTCACGATCAGCAAGTGGCATTCCTTTTTATTCTTGACAAACATAATATGCATTGATATTATATTTTATTATGCAAAAGCAAAGGATTGTAACTGCTGAGCAAATTGAGAAAAGTGCACTGTACAGTGATCAAGAAAAGATGAGTCTGTGCTCTATCTTCGGACGGAAGGAGCAATTTAATGAGGATCTCAATAAGCTGGAATACAGATGGAATCTCATCGGTTTCCCTAATAATATCATAAAACTACTCAGAAATTATGCTAATTCGGGAAAGATCTATGTCCTTGTGGACGATAGGCTAAGGGGATCCCTTGTCACATACGTCAGCAACACCATCCACATTCTGGAAAATGAAACAAACAAAGCAGTGCTGGCTGAAGGAATAAAGAAGACCAGAAAGAACCTCGAAAATACACTCATTCCATACTATACTGAATTCAGCAAGAACTATACTGCCGGTTCAATGCTTTTCCATATTTTAATTAAGAACATGATTTCCCGTGTTATTCAAACGCAAACAACTGATAAAGCTGAAAAATTCATTACTTATGCAAACAATGAAATAACAAAAACCTTGAACAACGCCCTAACGCTTGTATTAAAGAAAAGCCATCTTCCACTGCCTGAAAAAACGACACAATTTATAGAGACCATGCTCAAAAAAATACCTGTTTATTCCCATCCAATCAGCAAGACAGGGGAAAAAGAACTTGAGGAAATCCTTCTCCCAAGAGGATTATCATTAACACTCTTTAATCAGGTTTACCAATTGTTCTCCAATGAACTCAAGCAAACAATCGAAAAAAATCTTCTTCAGACTCTCTTATCACAGGAAATTCAAACCAAGCAGGAACTCATGGACAGCATAGAAATTCCCCTATCAAAAGTAGCAGCCGATGAAATAATCACTACGGTGAAACAATCCGTCTCAAAAAAGCTTGCTTCACTTGAAGAAAAGAAACTTGAAACTCAGAAAGAAATTGAAAAGAACTTCGACGGATTTGATGAAACGAGCAATCTTCTCTGGGAGGCAATCCATTCTGAGGTTAATACCATTAGAGAAGGAGCGCGCATTGCGAACATTGATGAAGTTTCCGAAAGGTCAGAGATTCTCAACACCTTCATCAACAAAAAGATGTGGTCTATCCGGGAAATAATACGAAAGAAAACCAAACTGGACAATGTAATACAAGAATATCGAAAACTGGAAACCTTGACCCGGGATCAACTCATCAAACACTCGGAGCAACTCAGAAAGGTGCCTCGGATTGAAAACCTCTCAAACCTATATTTTGCCTTTATTAAACACCATGGAGAAAACGTCAATGAATTTCCTTCAAAGATTGTTGCCGAAGCAGAAAATATTCTAAAAATATCAGAGAAGAACGAAAACAGAAAAATTTTCAATGCTTTTTGTGAAAAGCATTTCCTTGGAAAGAAATACTATCCTGATAGGCTGTTGCGAAGATTCATAAAATGCTTTGAAGACGCAATCATTCCTCTGTACATCCAGGATACACTCATGAAATTCTTCTCCATCTGGCCTCCAACCATAATAAAAGACGGGCAAAAAGAACTACCGCATCTTGAAAAAGAAATCCTTTACGTGGGCGATTATTTGCTGCCAGAGAACAAATACATGAAGATGGGAGCGTTGCCCGTTGATGAAGATAGAGAGTTGGGGAGCAAGGATACAGGCATTGTCTTCATACTCGTTAAGAACTTTTCGCGATTGGTATCGGTACTCGTTTATGACATTCGTGGTTCAACTTTTATGGGCATGAAACTGGGAAATGCGCAGATTGAAAGCTCCATTCGCATGAAATTTGGCAAACGCATGCTTAAAATTGCAGAAAAATATGGTGCTTTTCCAATAAAGGATACCGGAGATGGAGGTATTCTCCTCTTTGCTGAGAATTCGAGAGAGCTCTTTGGCAAAATCTTTTCAATGGGACAAATGGCACATGAGCTGATCCATAGAAAGCTCTCGAAAGACGATCTCATGCTGAGAGAAAGTGAGAAAAGCTCAAAAATGGCAATTCTTACCGCAAAGGAAATGATGCTCGAAGCTCAAACTTTTGTAAGTGAAAATATTGCTGAGTACTCTAACTGGTTTAAGGAGGAAAAAGAAAGAAGACTCTTCTTCAAGGGTATAAGTTACGCTCAACTTCCACCAATCTACAGAAAAATTTTCCAAATAGGCATTGGAATAACAAGTGGTCATGTCAACAAAGACATTCACTTCTCTATCAATGCCTACGGAAATCCTGATGTAACAGGCAATCTCGTACGAGACGCTAATCTTTATTCAAAAGCAAGACATCCCGACAGCTCGGTCATCCTTCTGGATAGCCCCAGCCTCCTCAATCTGCTTTTGAACGAGGAATTCATCGAACCTGTGGTTGAAGAGAGCAGAATTGGCGATTTCTCTGAAACGGAAATTTATCGATACTTGCTCGATAAAACGCTGAAACTGGCACGCGCACGAGACAGGAAGGTTGCATATAAATTAAAAAATTACGGGCTTGCAATAGAAAGGATTGGGTACAGAGTCCTTGAAACCGGAAAAGATGAAAGGATTATCCCTTCAATTAACATCCCCGGTTTGGGAGTGGAAATAATGGACGAAGGCGAATTCAAGCACAAAAAAGGCGGGATTGTCAAATTCATCTATGAAGTATCGATAGAAGGATAGATTGTGGAAAAATCTTACAATCCGCAAGACATTGAGCAGAAATGGTATGAATTCTGGGAGAAGGAATCCCTTTTCAACGCTGATATTGATAAAACAAAAAAACCATACACCATTCTTATTCCACCACCAAATGTCACCGGCATACTAACCGTTGGACATGTGCTCAATATGGCACTCCAGGATATCATTATCCGATGGAAAAGAATGCAGGGGTATGCAGCATTATGGCTTCCTGGAGCAGATCATGCAGGTATAGCAACCCAGAATGTTGTTGAAGAGAAGCTCGCTCAAGAAGGTATAACGCGACATGACCTCGGCAGGGAAGCATTTGTAAAAAAAGTCTGGGAATGGAAGGAAATCTATGAAGAGAGAATCATTTCACAATTAAAAGCTCTGGGATCATCATGCGACTGGAGGAGAAAACGGTTCACCCTGGATGAAGGACTTTCGCGTGCCGTTCGGCAAGTATTCTGCAAGCTGTTTGAGAAAGGTCTTATCTACAGGGGGAACTACATAATTAATTATTGTCCGCGCTGCAAGACTGCTCTTTCAAACGATGAGGTTGAGCATATTGATACACAGGGAAAACTATACTACATAAAATACCCCATGGAAGGAAAAAAAGGTTTTCTAACTGTTGCAACAACGCGTCCTGAAACAATGCTGGGTGATACGGCACTGGCATACCACCCGGATGATAACCGATTTAAACCGTACAAGAATAAAAAAGCTGTTATTCCCATTATTGGAAGAAAAATCAAGATCATAGAGGATGAATTCGTTGATCGGAAATTTGGCACCGGCCTGGTTAAGGTTACTCCCGCCCATGACACAAATGATTTTGAAATATCGAAAAGGCATGATCTGGATATTATCTATGTCATCGATGATGCCGGGAAGATGACCGGTGAAGCAGGAAAGTACAAGGGAATGGATAGATTCGAAGCAAGAAAGGTACTTATTAATGACCTGAAGGAAATGGGTCTCATGGAAAAGGTGATCAAACATAATTATGCTATCGGTCAATGTTACCGCTGTGATACTATAATTGAACCTTACCTTTCTACACAATGGTTTGTAAAGATGAAACCCCTTGCTGAAAAAGCAATTGACGTTGTTAAACGGGGTGAGATTGCCTTCCATCTTCCCAGATGGAAGAAAGTATATTTTCACTGGCTCGAGAACGTCAGAGATTGGTGTATCTCCCGGCAGTTATGGTGGGGACACAGAATTCCTGTGTGGTATTGTAAAAAATGCAACAAATTCATCGTCAGCATTGAAAAACCAGAAAAATGTGCACAATGCGGTTGTGTTGATTTCAGACAGGACGAGGACGTTCTCGATACCTGGTTTTCTTCCTGGCTCTGGCCTTTCTCAACCCTGGGCTGGCCTGAGCAGACAGAGGAACTGGACTACTTCTTCCCAACAGATACACTTATTACTGGCTGGGACATAATTTTCCTGTGGGTTGCTCGAATGATCATGGCATCCATTGAATTCACGGGTACCATTCCTTTTAAGGATGTATATTTCAATGGCATGGTTCGTGATGAAAACAGAAAAAAACTTTCGAAATCCCTTGGCAATTCTCCTGATCCTTCAGCCCTTATTAAACAGTACGGTGCGGATGCTTTTAGAATTGGATTGCTCTTTATAACACCAGAAGGACAGGATGTGCTTTTCAGCACAGAAAGACTGGATGTTGGACGAAACTTCGCGAATAAAATATGGAATGCATCCCGGTTCGTTCTTTCCACCATTGAAAAGCAAAGTCATAGCATTAAAGATGAAACAGTTGTTGCGGAAACGGCAGAAGGAAAATGGATTCTCTCCGAAATTCAGAAACTCGTGAATGACATCACCTCGTTTATGAAACACTATAGATTTAACGATGTAGCCAAAACACTGTATGATTTCTTCTGGCACGAATTCTGTGATTGGTATCTCGAAATGATAAAACCCATCCTCAAACAAAATAATAAAGGAACGACCCGGAATATCTGCTCGGTTATGGCATACACACTGAAAACGCTCATGAAACTTCTGCACCCCTTTATGCCGTTCATAACAGAAGAGATCTATCAAAGGCTCCCTCATCGTGAGAAGAGCATTATGATTAGTTCCTGGCCGAAGCCCGATAAGGAGCGCATTAATAAAGAAATTGAAAACGACATCAAACGTTTGAAAACAATCGTTATGGCTCTCCGAAACATTAGAGGAGAAATGAGTGTACCACCAAGGCGTTTAGCTCCCTGTATTATTACTTCTTCCAGCGCAGATTCTCTCAAGTGGACACCCAAATATGAAATATACATCAAAGAGCTCGGGAAGGTTGACGAACTCATCATTGGTGTGAACATTCCAAAACCACCTTTCTCCGCTTCCTGGGTAATAGAGAGTACTGACATTTTTGTTCCTTTGAAAGGACTTATAGATATCGATGTTGAGAAATCACGTCTTTCGAAAGAGATAGGGAAATTAGAAAAGGAAACTATTAACATCGACAAGAAATTATCAAATCCGAAATTTCTCAAAAAGGCACCAAAAGAAGTTGTTGAGAACACGGAAAAGAAAAAGACGGATTTTATTACAAAAATTGAAAAACTCAAAAGAAACCTTGAAACCATTCTTGAAGTAAACAAAGATGAGTAAACAAACAAAGAAGAAACGGGTCAGGGATCACCTCGCAAAGAAAAGAGGGATAAAGAAGCAAAGAAAGAAAACACCTCCCCCTTCTTCAAAAAAACAAGTTGATCCTGAAATGCTGAGCAAAATGATGCTGGCAACCATTTCACTCGCAGACCTTGAGGAACTGCGTGATGTCGCGTTTGATAGCCAGAAACTGGATGAATATCTTAAGAGCACAAAGGATTCGCTGGAGCAAGAACCTATCGATTTCATACGCGAAGGGATTAAGTTCGTTCTATCTCCTGATTTCCTTGATGATATAAGAAACCGTTTTGTTTCGTTAGTTGAACAAGAAAAGGCACCTGAACATATTCTTTCAAGCATAGACACCTATTTCAGACTTCTTGCAATGGGTGTTTTGCCAGAATACATCCCTACTCACATTATGCTCTTTGCAAAGCAGGTAAAGAAACATCCACTTGCCGATGATCCCAAAATATGGAAGTACATCATAGATTTCCTCCCAAAGAAAGTTTTGCCTCCGGACGAGAAAGGGACCATTATTATACCCGGCACTGAAAAACAAGAATCAAAAAAAGAAAAAAAAGAAGAAAAGCGTGACGAACGTTACCCCCATATTATCCTTCCAAAGTAAACACCATAAATCGCCACAGATAAACACTGATAATTTCTGATTACCTCCTCCACGCCAAGACAATAACCACGGAGACATAGGCAACTTCAAGTTAAAAGGAAAAAGTGAAAAGTGAAATCCTAATTGCTCTATGCCGAAATATTGACAGGAACTTTCAAGAGAGCTGAAGAGATATCAAAACCCATCAAAAATGCCTGTAGTCGCAGGTTTCACCCCGTGTAATAGGAAAATTTTCGCAAATAATGGTATTACAAAGTAGGCGCAGGCTTCAGCCTGCGAGCTTAACTATGACAAATATATTAAGTTACGCAACCTAAAGGTTGCGGCTACCATACTCGCGTTCTAATTCTGGCACAGTCTCTAAAGGGGTCATGCGCTGCGCTGTAAACAAACACCTCTGACTATAAGTGACCACATAATGGGTCCAATCTGTGTAATCAAAGATTTCCCAAGAACGTGAGAAATCTTAAATTTTCCTTGACTTTCGGAACCGCATAGGGTAGTATAAGGCGATAACTAGCGAGTACCGAACGAGTTAGGTTAAGCGGTTTTGTGAGCGATAATTCAAACCAAAAAGCCAATGCTTGTAAAAAAAATTATTATTAACTCATTCCTGACGGTCTTTTCCCTCCTTCTTCTCAGTTGTTTCTTCTTTGATACAAAGAAAGAGAATGGCGTAACACTCAATGTACTGAGCGAGGCACGAAAATCTGTTGAAGAGCAAGATTTCATAAAGGCATTTGATCTCTACAATCTCCTTCTTTTCTTTGATAAGAATTCAAAAGAGGCAACTTTTGAACTCATACAGTTATACGAGCAATTCAGGGAATACCCCAAAGCAATTGAGCTCATTCATCAATA
This sequence comes from Candidatus Cloacimonadota bacterium, assembly GCA_004376305.1. Lineage (GTDB taxonomy): Bacteria > Hydrothermota > E44-bin80 > E44-bin80 > E44-bin80 > SOKD01. The sequence continues at coordinate 7,677 of SOKD01000164.1, forward strand.
TAAAAACATCTCACCTAAAAATACAGAATTTGATTCCATTCTTGGCGAGTTATATTTCAGAATAGCAGTTTATGAAAATGCACTTCCCTATCTTGGAGACGGCACTATATCCACCATCAAAAAGGCAGTCTGTCTTGAAAATACAGGAGATTTGATAAAAGCTGAATCACTCTATATCGCCATTATCCCGATGTATCATGAGATCTCTGGTTTTCTGAGTACACGAATTGCATACTGTCAAATTGCACGTGGTGTTCCAGAAAGTATCGTTGACCTTTTTGGAAAACTTGGAAAGGTCATTTCGAACAAGAAAGAAAAATACATTATTGCCCATGATTTGTTATCATACTTCAAGAAAAACGAGAAATATGATGAGGCGTTACGATTGATTGCACTTATGAAGAGCGATTTTGCCGATAAAGTAAGTATCCTGGATTTAGAGCGCGGGGATATTTACCTCTCATTGGAAGATGAAGAGAAAGCATTTCAAATCTACCAGAGCATACTCGATAACAGCGGAGCAGGCGCATACAGAGCGGGTATCCTGCTCTTGAATAACTCAAGGCTCCTGAAAAAGGATTACATGAAATTGGCTCAATTGTGCTATAATACAGGTGATTATCTTCACGCAAGAAACTTACTTGAAGAAGTAGTTAAACTATCACCCACCAACTATGTTCATTATCTCCTGGGCATGTCCTACTATAAGCTGCGCCAGAACAGAAAGGTTGTGCAGATATTCAAGAAACTAAAGAACGCGTATCCTGAAAAACGACAGACAATAATCTATTATCTTGGAAGGGCAGAAGAGAAAATTGGTGATTACACAAGTGCAAAAAAAAATTACAAAACAGCAAGCAAAAACAAAAAGAGTAAACTCGCTGACAATGCAATCTTTTTAGCTGCTCTCCTTGAAGAGGACGATGGCAATTTTGACGTTGCAATCGAGATCTATAAGTTAATGAAGGAGGAATTCCAGAAGGGTGATTACATTTATAAGGCAATGCTTCGGGGAGGGATACTCAGCTACAGAAAAAACAAATTCAAAGATGCAAGGCAATTCCTTAACAGAGCTCTCGAATTATCAAAAAAAGGTAGAAGTGACCATGTCTCCGGGCTTTACTGGCTCGGTAGGATCGAAGAGAAAAGGGGTAAGAAGGCAAAACGTGATTCTTTGTGGAATCTCATAAAAACAAAAACCCCTCTTGGATACTTTTCGTTCTATCTCGGAGGCGATAGCATTATCATCAAGGATATTGAAATGATGGAGTGGCTTTCCACATGGACCGATACGGTCATTTTGTTGGCAGAGGATGAAAAAATCCACTGGAGAAGAGGTGAGATTTTTCTCAACATCGGCCTCGTATCAGAAGCGGAGAAATCATTTTCACAAATTAACCAGACAACTGCAGTTGCATACAAGCTTTCAAAGCTTTTCCGAGAGAAAGGTTTTGATTATCAATCCATCCTTTACTCACTCAAAGTAAAGGGCCGTTCACCTGGCAGTTACTTTTCAAAGGCACCAAAGGAATTGCTCCAAATCGAATATCCCTTGCTCTACCTGCCAACCATAATTGAAAAATCCCGAAAATATGGCGTCGAGCCAGAAATCATGATCGCTATCATCCACCAGGAAAGCGCTTACAATAGAACCGCCGTATCTACTGCAAACGCAATCGGGCTCACACAACTTCTGCCTTCAGTGGCAGAAGAAGTGGCGAACTTCATTCAAATTGAATACAATGGTATTGATGACCTGAAGAAAAACTCAGATTTAAGCATAGAACTGGGTGTTGCTCATTTCGCTGAACTGCAGAAAAAATTTAAGCGATACGAATTGAGCCTTGCCGCATACAATGCAGGGGAACGCAAAGCAAAGGAATGGAAAAGAAAGTGGATTGAAGATCTCCCCACCTATTTTGATATGATCACCTACAGTGAAACGCGTGGATATGTAAAGAGAGTACTCGCTAAACGTGAAATATACAAGATCGTGTGGAACCTCAATACCAGTGAGGATTGAGCAAAAAGCCCGGAAGGAAGAGGTGAAGAATGAACAAAAGAATTGAAAACATTATAGAATATTTACAGGAAAAGAACATCAGTTGTCTGCTTGTCGATACACCTTTTGATGTTCTGTATCTTCTTCATATCAACCAATCATTTAATTACATTGAATTGAATATCATCCTCCTCATTACAAAGAATAAGGTTTTTCTTGTGGCAAATCCGCTTTCACTTGCCCTCATACAAGAATTTCTCCCCGGGGGAATTGAAACCATAGAGGCAGAAACAACAGCTTATGTTGAAAACCATTCCCGTTACCTCAAAGAAATCAGAGAAATCATAAAGAAAGAAAGTCTGAACAGTATCGGCTTAACGAGCGTGCAGTACATAGATGCATCCGAAATGTGCATTCGTGTTGAAAATCCAATCCCCTACTTTGCCGGAATTAAAACGGAAGAAGAAATCGATCTCGTAAGAAACTCCGCTGCAATACTCAAGAAGGTATATGCAAAGATAAATGATATGATATATGACGGATGCGGTGAGATTGAATTACGGAATCTCATTGATATTGAGCTGCATAACCAGGGAATCGAAAAACGCGCCTTTCCCACAAAAGTTGCTTTTGGAAAAAAAACAGCAACTATTTTCCCCGTGTCCACCATGGAGAAATTGAAGAAAAACGATATCATCTTGATCGATATGGGGGGAATGTACAAGGGATAAATTACAGAAATGGCTCGAACGATTTTCCACGGT
>SOKD01000245.1 GCA_004376305.1 Candidatus Cloacimonadota bacterium
TATGACTTCATCAAGGGCAATGCTTTTAAGCGTGCTGCCTCCGACAAGAATTCCATCTATATCAGCAGTTCTTAATTGATCAAGAATTGCTTCAAAGTTAGGATCTGATGCCTTTTCAGGATCCAGAAGGGGAAGGTATCCAGCGCCTCGCTCTTCTCTGACCTTCATCAAATATTCAAAAACATTCATTTTAATCTACTTGCCCCGCTTGCCTCGTAGGATGCACAGCATCGGACCGTGGTAGATGCGTAGCATTGTATGGGGAGAAATCTAACGGAATCCGTTTAATCATTGCTCGTCTTTTGCCAATTTCTTCACTGTGTAATCCCTTGCTGCTTTCAATGCTTTATTAATATTTTTCTGATTTTTTCCACCTGCGGTTGCAAAATCATCTCTTCCACCACCACCCCCATCAATTATTCCGGAAATCTCACTTACTATTTCTTTTGCACTAATTTTCTTGGTTATATCCCTGGTGACGAATGCAACGATGTGCGCCTTATTATTGTACTCGGAACAAAAGACTCCAACTGTTTTCCCTTCCCACTTCTTTCTTACCTCGTCAGCAAGGTTGCGAAGCATTTCCGGGCTTTGATTGGTAACTTTTTTAATGAAGAGGTTAATTCCATCCTTTATTGTTTCTGGCTTTAAAGATTGAACTTCATTGATGCTCATTTTCTTTTCGAGTTTTTCTATTCTTTTCTCAAGCATCTTTTCATCTTCAATAAGAACGGTGAGTTTCTCCTCGATTTTTCCAGTATCGACCTTGAGAAGTTGAGCTATTTTTTGTTCTGTTTCTTCAAGTCTCTTAAAGTAGTGTAAGGCGTTCCTGCCCGTAAGTGCTTCTATTCGCCTGATACCGCTTGCAATTGAGGATTCGCTTAGAATTGTGATAAGACCAATTTCACCAGTTCTTTGAATGTGTGTTACAACACATAGTTCCATTGAGATGTCGCCGATTTTGAGAACGCGAACGGTATCTTCATACTTTTCATCGAAAAGGGCAAGAGCACCTTTTTCCTTTGCTTCATCGAATGATGTCGTGAATGTTTCTACGGGAATGTTTGAGAATATTATTTCGTTGATACGCTTTTCGATGTGATTGAGTTCATCCTTTGAAACTGCTGAGAAATGCGTGAAATCAAACCTGAGTTTGTCAGGGGAGACAAGGGAGCCTTCCTGGTGAACATGATTTCCAATGATTTCCCGCAAAGCTGACTGCAATAGATGTGTTGCTGTATGATTTCTTGCTATGTCCATACGTCTTTCCGTATTAACCGTTGCTGTAACCTTCATTCCTTCTTCCGGATTGCCCTGCAAAACCTTTCCAATATGGATCGGACCATGCGGGGATGGTTGCGTGTCAATGACATCGATCTTTATCTCCTTGTTTACTATGGTACCGGTATCACCGACCTGACCTCCTTTCTCGGAATAGAACGGTGTTTCCTCAAGAAGTATGCAAAAGTTTCCATCAAGAGGTTTTGTCGCGATGATAGTTGTTTCACTGCAAAGAGTCTCGTTACCGATGAAATGAGACTCTTTGCTCACCGATTTTTCAAATACATCGTTGTCCGTAAACTTTGTGGTAGTTTTCGCTCGCTTTCTTTGCTTTTCCATTTCAGATTCATACCCTTCTTTATCAAGAGATAATCCTTTTTCAGTTGCCATCTCTTCGGTAAGTTCAACAGGAAAGCCAAAAGTATCGTAGAGTTTAAAGATATAGTTGCCCGGGATGGTTTTAGTTTTCTCTTTTATAAGCTTTTCTATCATCTCATTGAATATGGCAAATCCTGATTCAAGCGTATTGAAGAAACGTTCTTCTTCAGATTTAATGACCAGGGATATGTGCTCAGCTTTCGCCTTGATTTCAGGGTATGTTTCTGACATCCGATCAACTACGGTTCCTACAAGTGTGTAGAGAAATGGTTCTTCATATCCGAGTTTTTTGCCTTCGACAACAGCTCGCCTGAGAAGTCTTCGAACAACATATCCCTTCTCTTCATTTGAGGGAACGATACCTTCTGTAATAGTAAAGGTAAGTGCCCGCAGGTGGTCGGCAATTATTTTTTTTGATATTTCCTTATTCCCTTTCCTGATAGATTTAATAATGGGTAAAAAAAGATCCGTATCAAAAATGGTCTTCTTATCCGTGCACACCATTAATGTCCTCTCAAGTCCCATACCGGTATCGATTCCACGATTCTTTAGCGCTTTATCTGTTCCATTTAACTGACGGTCAAATTGCGGAAACACAATATTCCAGATTTCCACGAACCGGTCACACTCATTTTCAATCGTGCAGCCATCCTCGATTTTTCCAAACTCCTCACCGAGGTCAAAGAATATCTCGGATGAAGGGCCACATGCTCCTGTCTTGCCAGCCGGTCCCCAGAAGTTTGATTTTTCACTGAGACGAAATATCTTCTCATCGGGAAGCCCAATTCTCTTTTTCCATATTTCGTATGCCTCTTTGTCTTTATTGTAAACAGTCACGGATAATTTGTAGATAGGGAGGTTTAAAACATCACGTACGAATTCCCATCCCCATTCTATTGCTTTCTTCTTAAAATAATCGCCAAAGGAGAAATTTCCAAGCATCTCAAAAAATGTATCATGAAACGGGGTTTTTCCGACCTTATCAAGATCACTTAATCGGAAGCACTTTTGAACGCTGCAAGCTCTTGCATAGGGCAGGGGAATTTTACCGGTCCAGTATGGTTTAAACTGTACCATTCCCGCACTGGTGAAAAGGAGTGTTGGATCATCTTTAATAACAAGGGGGGCGCTTTTAACAATAGTATGCTCCTTATCTTCAAAAAATTCTAAAAAAACCTTCCTTAATTCTTCCGATGTCATTTTTTATCTTTCCTTCTTACATCTTTTTACT
>SOKD01000239.1 GCA_004376305.1 Candidatus Cloacimonadota bacterium
TAAAATTCGCTAAGGTGATGAAAGAAATTGAAGAAATGCGCAAGAAGGTCACCAAGAAAGAGATAGAAGAAACTCGAAAGATCCTGAAAACAGAACGAGAGAAAAAGGAAAAAGCCGAAAAGGCAAGACTGGAAAGAAAAAAGGCAAGAGCTGCAAAGGCTTAAAAATAAGCCACAGAATGCACAGAAAATATCATGTGCTTCTGTGATTTCTGTGGCTAAGAGAGTTTAAATGGCTGAAGAAAAGAATTCTAAAATGAGATGTATGCGGTGCGGTCATGAATTCATGGGGCACTATCAAAAAGGTGTTGCAGAGGAGCGATTCTGCCAGAAGTGTGGCAGTTTTAGCATCCGCCCCCTTCCTGAAAAAAAGACCGCTGCCAAAAAGGAGTAGCAAGACTTGTCTTGCTCATAAAAACGCAGAGCAAACCCTGCGCAATAACATATTTACTCCAGAGGTTTCTATTACAGGGGGTAAGCTCCGCTACTCCAGAATAAAAACAAAGATTCCTACAGGTACTTTCCGTGGCATTTTTTGAATTTTTTTCCGCTTCCACAGGGACAGGGAGTATTACGTCCGACTTTCTTTCCCTTTTTCTTTAACTCCTCATAAGCTTGCAAAAATTTCTTGTCACTCTCATTTATCGGTCTGTCAATGTTCTTCTGCATCTTTGCGCTGACACTCTGCGGCTTTTGACCGACCCGAGCAATTTCCTTCCTTCTCGTATCTATAGCTCGCCCTGCTTCCGGTTTCATTGAAACACCTTCAACTCTGACAAGCTTGGGAGCATCTGGCGATTCAATCCTTATCCTGAAAAGAAATTTGATGACTTCATCGTTCATCTTTCCAAGCAGTGATTCAAACATACCAAACGATTCCCGTTTGTATTCAACAAGTGGGTCCTTATGAGCATATCCCCTTAGTCCAATCCCCTGCTTCAGTGCGTCGAGTTCATACAGATGCTCTCGCCACTGTGTATCGATAACCTGGAGCATCACCCGCCGTTCGAGATCCCTCATTCTTTCCTCCCCAATGAGCGACTCACGTTCTGCATAAATTTCCTTCGTTCTTTTCTTCAATTCATCACGCAGTAATTCACGCTTTATACTGTGCAGGTTTTCACTCCCAACCTTCCAGTCGATTAAGAATATGGTAAGCAGTTCTTCCTGTAAACTATGCATATTCCACGATTCAGAATATTCGGATGTTTCAGCATATGCATCGATGATATCATCGATGATGTCATCCATCATCTCGATAATCTTATCTTTCAGATTTTTCCCGTCAAGTATCTCATTCCTCATCCCGTAAATGGCTTCACGCTGTTTATTCATTACATCGTCATATTCTACAAGCCTTTTTCTCACACCAAAATTCATTGCTTCAACCGTCTTCTGAGCTGCTTCAATCCTCTTTGTTACAAACCGATTCTGAATGATCGGTTTGTCATCCTCAACGCCGATTCTATCCATGATTGCTACGAGTTTATCAGACCCAAAAAGCCTCATCAGATCATCCTCCAGACTGAGAAAAAAGCGCGAAGAACCCGGATCGCCCTGACGAGCTGACCTCCCCCTGAGCTGCCGGTCAATTCTCCGAGACTCATGCCTGGCGGTACCCATAATATGTAACCCGCAGGGCATTTCTTCCCAGCATTGCTTCTCCTTAACAGGATCGTGAGCCCCCTCACTTGCATCATGGTATATCTGGCACCAGTCACATTTCACAATTCCTTCATCTAATCTTATATCAGTACCACGACCTGCCATATTTGTTGCAATGGTAACCATACGCCTTTCACCAGCATGAGAAACAATCTCTGCTTCTTTCTGATGATGTTTGGCATTCAGGACATCGTGCTTTACACCTCTTCTCCTCAGCATGCGACTCAGCGTCTCCGAAACATCAACGGATACCGTTCCGACAAGGATAGGGCGACCCATCTCATTTATTCTAACAATTTCTTCAATTATCGCATTAAACTTCTCCCGTTTTGTCTTGAAAATTACATCATCATAGTCCACTCGCCTCACCGGCTTATTTGTCGGAATAACCACTACTTCTAATCCAAATGTATTCATGAACTCCCCGGCTTCGGTTTCTGCGGTTCCTGTCATACCTGCAAGCTTTTCGTACATCTTGAAGTAATTCTGCAACGTAATGGTTGCAAGCGTCTGGGTTTCTCTCTCAATGGTTACACCCTCTTTTGCTTCAAGTGCCTGGTGCAGCCCATCAGAGTACCGTCTTCCGGGCATCAGCCTCCCCGTAAACTCATCAACGATAATAACCTTCCTGTCCATTACAATGTATTCTTCGTCTTTATGGAAGAGTTCATATGCCTTTAAGAGATTATCACGATTTGTTTTTTCTTTCATTTTTTCAGCATAATCGAGATGAATGCGCTCTTTTTCAACAGCTGTCTCACGGGGACTCAATGACTCATTTTCTTCGACTTTTCCTATTTGCTCAGCAAGATCAGGCAGTTCAAAAATCCCGGGATCATCGGGAGAAAGAAACTGCATTCCTTTATCGGATAATTTTATTGCATTTTCACGTTCCTCTATCGTGTAATAGAGCTCTTCATCAATTTCGTGAAGTTTCTTGTCCCGCATCAGCTGCAGTTCAAGCGTTTCAATCATTTTCAAGACACCTTTTTCTTTTTCTAACTTTATCAATCGCTTATTGCGCGGAGACCCCCTTTTCGCAAGGAGTAATTTGTAGGCAGCCTCCCGTTCATTATTTTCTTTGAGTAACTTTTCTCCTTCTGCTATAAGTTTATTGACAAATGGTATCTGAGCACGGTACAGTCGTTCAACGCGTGGTTTCCACTTATCGTACGTATGCGTCGAGTGTTCAACAGCACCTGAAATTATCAGAGG
>SOKD01000259.1 GCA_004376305.1 Candidatus Cloacimonadota bacterium
AGCAATACATTCCAGCCATTCTTCAAGCTTGACAGTTCAATAAAGGAGAAAATCGATACCTTCTGTAGAGAAATTTACGGGTCGTAGGCTGTTGATTTCACCAAAACGGCGATACAGGACCTAAAAATAATTAAGAAACTGGGGTTTGAGCAGCTTCCGGTATGCATAGCCAAAACCCAAAAATCTCTTTCAGATAACCCAAGGCTTCTCGGAAGACCAAAGGATTTCCTCGTCACCGTTCGAAAAATTAAAATATCGTCCGGGGCAGGTTTTCTTGTACCAATAACTGGCGCGGTACTGCTCATGCCCGGACTCCCAAAAGAACCTATCGCAGAAGCTGTCGATATCGATGAAGATGGCTTCATATCAGGCTTATTTTAATCCATCAATAATGCATCCTGAATGTTTCCATTTTTTGCTTGACAAAAGTCCTTATTTGGTCTACAGTTACCCTAAGATTTTCAAGGAAACGAAAGTTTAATGCATTTGAATGCACATGCTTCATACAACCACACAGCAGTTGAGCGCAATGAATCAAAAGGAGGTATTATGAAAAAAGCAGCCTTTACTATAGTATTGTTTTTATTTGTATTCTCTTATATATGTGCATCACCAACCATTAAAGGCAACAGGGGAGTTCTCCGGGTATTTGCTGCAGATCCTGAAGTTTATACAGGGCGAAGGCCTACTATGTTCCTCGGATTCTATCAGGGATTCGCACAGGCAGAGGGACTGAGAGAACTGCATTACGGTTTAAGTTTCACCATGCTCGTATTAGAGCGATTCGAATTTGCATATCTCATTGAGAGCCTCGATTCTGATTTCAGAAGCCAGCCACTTTCCAATGAATTCAAACTGAAAATTGTCACGCTGAGAACTCCCCTTCTTAAAATCTCTCCCATCGGTCAATTTCGATTTCCCATTGGTGGAGAAGGAGGAGATAACAGTTATGGGGGGTATCTTGCTTCTACATTAGATCTTGGAGCAACAAGAAAATTCCTTCCCTTACGATTTCATGTTAATGCTGGATATATTATGGAGGGAGATAATAGCACCATCCCGCTCAGAGGAGCAATTGTTTACCCAACAAAATATTTTGATGTTTTTATTGAAGGAGGACTATCTGACATTGAAAACACTGAATACATGACATTTACTCCCGGTATCAAGCTAAAGCTCTGGGGAACAAGAACAACTGCAGGAGTTGATTTTATTACCGAGGGTGTGCCCGAAAACAAATTTAATTTTATGTTCAGCTGGCTTGGTCCATTCTCAGGTGCGGAGCTTATTCCAGAAATAGGCATTGGTACCGTAAAAGGATACGTGTATGATGCCAAAACTGATGAACCTGTCAAGGCAAACGTTATCCTTGAAGGAGATATTAATAGAGTTTCCAACTCATCAAACGATGGAAAATTCTCCATCAATGAACTTCCCCCGGGGGAGTATACTGTTCTGGTTGCTGCTGATGGATACAATAAGACAATTCAGGAAACCGAGGTAGAAAGAGGACGAACCAGCAAACTCAGGATTGGACTTATGCCCCTCGTGAATAGTTTTGCAGGAACTGTCATTGATGAAGAAACGGGTGAACCTATTGGTGCTCAGATTGCTATTATACCTGATGTCTTTCTTATTATAAATGTTGACCCCGAAACAGGAGAATTTTTCACAGAAATAGAGAAGGGTTCATATGAGATAACCGTATCAAAAGAAGGTTACAGTGCCATATGGGATACAATAACCGTTTTCTCTCAAAAAACAACCAGACGTTTCTATGAACTGAGAAAGATAGAAAACGCAGGAAGGTTCAATGGCTGGATTTCTGATTACGATACGGAAAAACCAATTGGCGCGGTTATTCGTCTCGACGACAGAACATTTATACTGAATGATACACTCACAGGCGAATTTGCCTCTATGCTTGAAGAAGGGACCTATCCTGTGTCGATTGACAAGGTTCAGTATCATCCACTCAAGGACACCGTCGCAGTCAAGGCTGATGTAACCATCGAAAAAATCTACAAACTTCGAATGATAAAGGAAATTGTTGAAGAAGAAGAAGTGATAGAAGAAGAAGAAGTGATTATCACTTTTGCCGACATCCTTTTCGAATTTGACCGGTATTATATTAAGAAACAGTTCCACACAGAACTCGATAGCCTTGCAGATATCTTGAAGACAATAGACGAAGACAGAATTATTATACAATTAACCGGTTACACTTGCAGTATTGGTCCTGATTCATACAATAGAGAACTCTCCAGAAAGAGAGTTCTATCGGTTAAGAAATATCTCATAGAAAGAGGCGTCAGTGAAGCCAAACTTGAAACTGATTTTCTCGGCGAAAAACAGCCAAAATACGATAACAGCAAGAAAGAAGGAAGAAACAAGAATAGGCGAGTAGAAATTATTCGGCAATAGCATGGCCTATGAGATGCAGTTGTTTAGCAATATTCCATTATTTGAAACCCTTGATGCTGCTTCGCTTAAGGAAATTCAGAAACTCCTGAAAAAGGAGCATTACAAAAAGGGTAAAAGGATTATCAACGAGGGAGAATTGGGAGACTCCCTCTTTATTATTCTTGAGGGTGAAGTTGAAGTGGTGAAAGGAAAAGGTAAGAATTCAAAACGGGTTGCTTCTTTGCAAGCATTTGATTTCTTTGGTGAAATGTCCCTATTGGAGAACAAACCGCGCTCAGCGAGCATCATTGCCAAAAAGGACTCGCTTCTCCTAAAACTCAGCAAGACCAATTTTGAGAAATTGGTCAATAAATTCCCCATTATTTCCTTTCGAATTATGAAAACGCTCAGTGCACGAATCAGGGAAACCGATCGACGATTAATCGATGATTTGAAGAAGAAGAACAAGGAACT
>SOKD01000228.1 GCA_004376305.1 Candidatus Cloacimonadota bacterium
TTTCAATGTTGAATGGTTCGTAGACGCTTCTGCTTTTCCATTCCATAAACGTTGTTTGCTGTCTCTCAAACGGGTCATAGTACTCTAACCGTTTTGTGTTCTCCCATGCCAGAAGCGTATTACACAAAAGCAGAAAGGCAATAATCTTAAAAAACTTCATAATCGTACCCCCTTGTGTGGCAATAAATAGAGCCTACCATGCAGTAATGCATCAATTGTAATTGTTTTGCCGTGAGAAGTCAAGAAATTTTTGGAAAATTTTTGCGAAATGTTTCTGTTCAGGTGCCGAATCTTTCAACACTGTGTATTCGATAGGTTTTTTTGCTGAATTCATCAATGAAGAGTTCGCCAACCTTTTTGCCAATCAATTCTTGTGCAAGAGGTGCGGTATGCGATAGAACCTCCTTATCAGGAAGAGAATCCCAGGGTCCAAGAATGAAAACCTCCCTTTTTTCTTTTCCCTTTTCATCCTCCAGTACAACGTGCGCACCGATGCTGACTTCTCCTTCGGTGAATGCAATTTCTTCTATCGGGTGGACTTTTGATAATTCATCTTTGAGCATATTCACCCTGTTGATGAGTTTCCTCTGTTTCTCCTTAGCGGAAATGTAGTCAAAATTTTCGCTCAGGTCTCCCTGGCGTGCTGCTGTTCCTATCTCATCACTATTTGCGGGGATTTCAACTTTGAGAAAACGGTCAAGTTCCTTTTGTTTTTTCTGTATTGATATTTTTGTAGCGTATATGTACTGGATTGCCGCTTTTAGTTTCAGAGAAGGATGTTTGGATTCTGCGATCTTTTCAAATGTTATTGTGTCTGTCGATGTGATGTTGGTGTTTTTCTTTATAATATCAATAAGTACACTGATTTCCTCTTTTGAAGATGTTTCAAGAGTCCAGCGGTACATGTCAAAGCCAAATTTTTTAAAGACGGATTTAGCTCTCATTCTCGTTTTTTGCTCTGCATCTTCTTTGCCCATGAAATCGATTACCTTTTCATTGATTATGATTGGCTTATTTTCCCTGTGGGGTTTTGTTTCCCGCTTCATAATGATTTCAACAAGATACAAGAAACAGAGTGGGTTTTTGTATGGTGTTTGATAGAGCTTGAGGAAAAGGCCTTTTTTATTCCCGCTTTTTTCAACAATCTTCAAAGCATGCGCCCTGAGCCAGTCATCTTTCGTATCGAGAAAAATCTCTTCTGCAAAGTGAATGTCCTTTTCCGCAAGAAACCAAAGGAGTTCTTTCTTATGAATCCTTTTTGGAAGCGAGCTGATAACGAGAGCCTTTTCGTCATTTCCAATAACACCAAAGAGCTCATTGAGTTTGTCTTTCAATTGTTCTATATCCTTTATCACATCGTAGCAGGTAAAGAGGAGTTCAACCTTCTTCTTCAGCGGAAAATCCAAAATAATGAGCATTTCCTCGGCATGACATGACCATTGCAACCTCTCTTTCTCGGTAAGCCTTTCTCTGGCAAGTGACACCAGCAGAGCTGCTCTTTTTTCATTATTCTTGATTGATGGAACATCTATCACTGTTAATTCATTGCTTGTTAGCATTCCTTGCAGGGAAAAGATGTATGTATTTCCTTTTCTCTTAATCTCAATTCCTTCGGATTTTGCACCCTTTTTTGCCTGTTCCAGAAAGGCATTCCACTCCTCTTTTTCCACAATACCCTTAAGCAAATCCTGTAGTCTTTTGTGCGAAAGAGGATCCTCTTTCTTGAGTATAAGTGCAATTAACCGAATAGGATTTTTATCTTTGAGCATTTCGAGATACTCGCGTTTCTCTCTCTTAAGGACCAGAAAATTGTCTTCTTCCAGCGGAGTGAGAATTTTGAAGGCGAGATCGAGTTCAATCGCATGATTTGGGTGTGCTGCAAAATCAACAAATATTTTATTAAAGAGAAGGTCAACAGCTTTGATCTTTCCCATATCCCAGCTTTTGTGCAAAACGTATCTGCCCGGACAGAAAGGGATGAGCTTTTCGAACAGGTTAATGGCATCCTGGATATCGTCACTTCTCCGTATGTTCGCTTTCTCAAGGAAATTTTCTATTTCTGTGCATTTGCTGTAGATGTTGCGGTAAAAACCTTCCAGTCGTTTCCGTGTTTGAATATCGGCATTGTCTATTTCGAGCATTCTTTTTGCAATGGTAATTGCGTCGGAGGTGATTGACTGCTTTTCTTCGAGGGAGAGAAGCAGGAGGTCAAGTAATGTATATGCCCTCTCGTTTTCTCCAAGTGCTACCATCTTATCGGTGATTTCACGGGCAAACTGCATTTCGATCGATTCAGATTCAATCATCTGCATCCAGGTATCTTCAGCTGCTTCAAAATCCTTTTTGCGGAGTGACTGAGTAAGTAAACGTTTGGTCCAGATGAGCAATTTTTCTTTATTGTTTTTCTTTTGATAATAGGTTATTAATTTTTTGGAAAATTCCTCAGGTTGATTTTCTCCTCTGCCAAGTATTTCCCAGAAGGGAACTGCATCATCTTTGTTGTTGAGTTTCTCAAAGGCGAGCACAATCATTCTGATGACATATCGGTCATCATTGCCATCTTCGTAAAGTAAAAGCGATTCATGGAGGAGTTTTTCCCAATCCTCACCATCCTTCAATTGCCTCAACTTTTCCTTGTAATCCATGGCTTTTTTGTAGCACCCAAAAAATACAAAGTCAAGGAGAAAGAGTATTTTGTATTTTGGCGTCAGACTAAGAAATAAGAATTACGATAGTTCAAGTAGCTGTTCGGATTTAACGTATTGTAAAAGGGGAGCTTGAAGCTCCCCTTTTCTTTAGTGCAGTACGGTTATTTTTCGCGTGAGCGATCTGTGTCCCGCGGTCAGTTGATAGAAGTATACTCCTTGC
>SOKD01000146.1 GCA_004376305.1 Candidatus Cloacimonadota bacterium
CCTGGATATTTATGTGGTCAAGATAACTGCAAATGGTGCAGTCCAATGGTCAAAGACATATGGCGGACAAGGAAATGATTATGGATATTCAGTGAAGGAAACGTATGATGGGGGATACATTATAGCAGGATTCAGATGGGGATTGCTGGAAAAGCAATCCGATATGCATGTTATAAAAACTGATAAAGATGGCAATGTCAAATGGAGCAAAACATACGGGGGTAGTGGGGAAGACTACGGTCGTTCGATCCTGCAATTAACTGATGGAGGGTATATTGTTGCAGGCTACACAAATTCATTTGGCTCTGGAAATCATGATATGTTCCTGGTACGAATCGATTCGTTGGGCGATACTCTATGGACAAAGCTATATGGAGGAGAGGGCGTGGATATATGTAGCGCAATGGTGAGTTCTCCCCATGGTGGGTACATTTTGGGAGGGTGGACTACGTCTTTTGGCGCTGGAGGAGTGGATGCGTACTTTGTTGAGGTTGATTCAATGGGAAACAAACTGAGAGAAAGAACGTATGGTGGTGATGCTACCGACCAAGCTTTTGCGATCAACAGGACTGCTGATGGAGGTTTTATTATCTCTGGTTTCACAAGGTCATTTGGTGCTCAGAAAGCAGATGTCTATCTCATTAGAATTTCGGCGCAGTGAATCAATGATTCAATAAGTGGGGGAATAGTTCATATCTTATTGATAAACCAAGCACAGCTATCCATTGTATTGTGACAAGGCTTTCATTACTCAAACCGGCTCATATCAGGAAATTCCAGAAAACGGTCTACGATTATCACAGAAAATATGGACGGATACTCCCATGGAGGAAAACTGCGGATCCGTACAAAATTCTTGTATCAGAAGTCATGCTGCAGCAGACGCAGGTTTCGCGGGTCATTGATCGGTATCAGCAGTTTGTCAATACCTTTCCCACTATCAAATTTGTGGCGAGTTCATCCCTGCATGAAATTTTATTTGTTTGGAAGGGATTGGGATACAATCGCAGAGCACATTCGTTAAAGAGGCTGGCAGAAATAATCGTAACGGAATACAATAGCAGGATTCCTTCAGATTTCGAATTGCTCGTGAACCTTCCGGGAATTGGAAAAGCAACAGCAAATGCAATACTTGCTTTTGCTTTCAAGAAGCCGGTGGTTTTTATTGAAACGAATATCCGGACCGTTTATATTGTCCACTTCTTTGATGGTAGAAAGAGTGTTGATGATAACGAGATTTATCCACTGGTTGCCCAAAGCCTTGATATGCAAAAGCCGAAGGAGTGGTATTCTGCGCTTATGGATTATGGTGTCTTCCTGAAAAAAAAATTCAGTAATCCATCAAGGAAAAGCACTCACTATAAAAAACAGTCTCCCTTCAAGGGCTCAAACCGCCAGGTAAGAGGAAAAATAATCAGGATACTGGTGGAAGAGGGAAGATTGACAGAAAAGCAGCTATTGGAGCGGGTGACGTTTCGGGAAGAGATGGTCAGGACAAACATGAAAAAGCTGAAAGGGGAGGGGTTGATAATAAAAAAGGGAAAATATATTATAATCGGGTAGTGGATCACCACAACCTGCACAATTGTATGTGCCCGTTTCCTTATGTTTGTAATACTTTCCTGTGAACGGTTTTTCAGTGCTCTTTTCCCGTAGAATACGATACATCTCAAAAGTGGATTTTTTCCTCCATTCTCTGTCCGTTTTTTCGAGCTTCCTGTGCACAACAGTTTCCTTCTTTCGATGTGGCAGTAAAACATAATACACACAATTGTTTCAAGAATCAAGTTTAATTGCGTTTTTCTTAAATGAAATGAAAATAATTGACAAAGGTAACGGAATAGTATATGATAGCATACTCGGTAGATTGCCCTGAATCACTCGTTTCGGAATAGCGATGAATATGCCTGTACAGTGACGAGCATACAAAAAGGCTAAAAATGGGATTCTGGTTTATTTTCTTTTCTATGCTTCTTTCATTTGTTTTTGCAGTAGTACTCTTCTATCTCTCGAAATATGCGGCAATGAGAGTTGACAAGGTTAAACTCGAAAAAAATCTGCTCAATGAATTTGAACTCAATGAACTATTCTTTAAAAATCTGCTCAGGGAACTTGAACATCTTGAATATCTTAGTTTCAGAAACATAGCCAATAACAGCAAGCCAATAGGCACCCCAAGCCTTACAAACTACAGACGGTTTTTTGTTGAACTGTATTTTAAAAAAGGATATCTCTTCGAGAAGTTAACACCGGTTGATATTAATAAGATAGATCGGATTATGAATGTTATGAATTTTGAGCACCAGGATTTCCTCAATAATGAGATTTGGAGATGGAAGAACGGCAGTAGTAATGAAGGTGGTGATAAGAGATTTAGAGAGATCTTAGAAAGCGAACGGGAAATGGTATCGCAGTTTATCAAGGATATCAGGGGAATCAGAGAGAAGATTGAGAAAAGGAAGGACTTATTCCAACGATTCTTTTAGCGAAACGCTCCGCAAAGTGATAAAGTGATATAAGGAGGTAATGAGAATGAGGTCATTTGAGGTTGAAAAGGACAAAAAAGTATATTTGGTCATCCAGGCATTTCATTATTTACGTGAAGGTCTTGGCGCTTGTGATTTTCTCGCTGTTGATTATACCGGCAATATGCAATTGAGGCTTCTCACATCAACAGAATGTAAATTTATTGGCTTCTGTAATGATATCCGACAGGACCCGATGGAGAAGTTAAAGGGGGCAGAGAAACCCATTATTGAGCGCACTACCATCGCCGAAGAATAATCATGTGTTTCATTATCTTATGGAAGGTATTTGAGCAGTTGTTGATCTACCTGCAATAGATTGCGCAGATAATCTT
>SOKD01000268.1 GCA_004376305.1 Candidatus Cloacimonadota bacterium
ATCAGCAAGGAAAAGTGCACCAAAACTTGCGCTTCGCGGTACCGTACCAATAAAACCTTTTTCAACCATCTGGGAATCCGTACTCGCGATGGGTTCCCAGGGAATGTTAACAAATCCTGCTGTTCCAAGTGTGAAACCGACCTGATTGATAGTATCGGAGAAAACAGGAATACCGAGTTTTGCGATAGGGCGCAAGTTCTTAAATGCAAAATCGTATGTATCTTCGGTATGCGGTCGGTGAAAATATCGCATTTGAATTTGTGCGGCAAGGGCAAACTCAAAAAAAGTTATTGGTGCGTATCCAAGGAATGTGTGAATGTTCCCAAAGTTTCGTGTGCTGTCAGAACCTGCTACATCAGCATACGAATAGTCACCGTGCAGACCGAATGTTAAGTATCCCATTTCCGTTGCTCGTGCAGAGTATGTCCGGTAAATACCGTCTGTACCAAAAAATGTTGGGTATCCCCACAGGGATGAAGACAAAACCAACAAAACAAAAAGACAACCAAAAAGCACATAATTTCTTTTCATTCGTTCCTCCATTTTACTTTTTATCCTCAGGAGGAGTGTTATCTCCGTTCTCCTCCTGTATCTTTCTTAGTTTGAATATCCTGGATATGCGTTTTTCTTTTACGAACAAAGGAAGTTTTATAGATTTATATTCAGGATGTTTTATTATAAGTGTGTAAATACCAAGTGGTAGATCTTGAACAATACATGTGCCATCAATGCATATATGTGTTTCTTCTGCCTCCTTTCCTTTTACGAATACCGTTGCTGCCAACGGCTGTTCATTTTTTGCATCAACAACAGTAATGCTAATGTATCCAAGGGATTTTCGCTTTGTAGAGAATGAAATGGATATCTCTCCGGTAATTCTATAGTCAAAGTTGCGCTTCTCATACTCGTCAAGAGGAATTTCAATGGCTGCACGCAATCGCCATATTCCAAAGGTTGTTCCAAGCCCGGAGCATATTCGTGTATTGTATAGGCTGGATCGATCGAAACCATCGTGCAGTTCCGTATAATATTCAAGGAAAGGCTGAAATACCTTACTCTGCAGTGAGAGCAAGATACTGTAATGCAGAAGATCCAGTCCTGATTTTCTCCCCGCTTTGAGTGACTGACCGATGAGGAAAGCAGGTAAGTTCTCATTCTTAAAGGGCACAATGTCAATATCAAGCGCTGCGGCAACAGATGGTTTTTCGGTTTTTGCAAAGCCTATGAAAGGCGATAAACTCGATATCATCCTTCCCATGGTAAGAAAAGGGACTTTTGCCTTTATGAATAAACCCTGCTGGTTCACACCATCAAGAGTGAAAAAGCTCAACCCTGTTCCTGCCTCAATATAAGAGCAAAGCCCGTATCGCGCATTCACCATAACTTGATTTTGCTGTACTATTCTGTCATATTCTTTCAGCGTTTGCCTGCCGAATGTCTCACGCAGAATAATATTCGCCATACCTGTTTTTCTGAATGAAGCAGTTGATGTAAAAAATCCGCTATCACCGCTTAGAAAAGGCGGTTGAGCCGTGGTTAATGAAATCAATAGCGATACTATGAATTGTGATATCATAATTCCTTGATTGATAAACAACTCAAAAAGTTGGCTCAGTACAAGGTCACCTATACAGAAAACATTCTGTTATTCACAGAATTGGATTTACTATAGCACGTTTGTTACTTTTTGTCAAGTATCTCGTTTCATTTTTATGAAAGCACTGTATCATGCGATTATATAACAATTCACTGACTACATGCCTTTTCATTCATACTTTTCTGTTGACATCAGGCTGCTATTTTGTTATTATTTTTATTAATTGTTGTTAACTATTTATGCGGAGGGGAATTATGCTGCTCAATTATATTTTTATTGCGGTTGTTCTAATAAGCCCTGTTACTCTCTTTGCGAATAAGAATGGAGCGGAAAAGAAGTATGATAAAAATTACTTTCGTGAGAATGAAATCATTGTGAATTACAAGAAAGGTATTGAAAGAGGAAGGATTGAAGAGATAGCAAAAGAAATGAGAACGGAAGTTGTTTACCGCAGTTACCACGCTCACTTTATCACGGTCCGTTTTGAGAAGCATGAGAACATTCAAGAACTCATTAAGCGTTTCGAGCAGTATCCGGAGATTAGGTTTGCCGAACCAAATGCGATCGCGCATATCCTCTGGACCCCGAATGATCCTCACTTTCAGTACCAGTGGAATTTTGATGCAACCCATATCAATATGCCGCTTGCATGGGATATTGAGCGGGGAGGGGATTCTTCGGTTATTGTTTCAATTCTTGATACGGGAATTGCATATGAGGATTACCTCATTCCGTCCTATGAGGTTGATTCCGTTTCCTCGCAGGACGGTTACTACCACCAATCACCTGATCTATCGATGACAAACTTTGTGAGCGGGTATGATGAAATTAATGCTGATACACATCCGAATGACATGCATGGTCATGGAACACATGTGTGCGGAACGATTGCTCAGAGCACGAACAATGCTAAGGGTGTTGCCGGTATGGCATTCAATGTTTCGATTATGCCCGTAAGGGTACTCAATTCTTTAGGCTCAGGACCATGTGACAGGATCTCGGACGGTATTTACTATGCATACCAGAATGGCGCTGATGTCCTTTCGATGAGCCTTGGTGGACCTCCCGGAGATAGTACTGGTTTTGGCACCGTTCATCAGGCTATTATCGATGCTACCAATGCAGGAGCAATTGTGGTTGCTGCTACAGGGAATTCAGGAGATGGCGAATTGAGTTATCCTGCAGGATTTCCGGAGTGTATTGCCGTTGGTGCAACTGATATTGATAAGGGCTTGGCTCCTTATTCACAATGG
>SOKD01000215.1 GCA_004376305.1 Candidatus Cloacimonadota bacterium
CGGGATGTATTCCCGGTGTTGCTGCACATGGTCATCAGATAAAAGTACATGACAGATCACTAGTAAGAGGGAATCCTGACAGGCGAATTGATACAACGGGTACAGATTTTTACAACCTGTATCAAATGCTCGACACTTCGAGCGGGGAGGAACTCGAGCAGCAGTACCAATGGCAGAATATTGAACCGGGCACCATCAACGGTGGTTCTTTCATTGGTTTTTACCGGTGTGAAGGGAACCTGAAATTCAAAGGAATCGTTAACTTCACCGGTGTTCTCTGGGTGACTGGTTCGATAAGGCAAAGTGGACATTTTTTTGCTCGAGGAATTGTTTATTCTGCAGATGATATGCGCTTTGACGGCAATGTGTGGATCCTGGGTGCAATTGCAACCAAAGGCGGAGCAAAGACAAGGGTTCAACCATTCAATGGTTCCGGAGTTCTTTTGTACTCAAGCGGGGGTATTCAACGGGCGATTGCAGAAGCAAAGGGATACAGAATAATCTCGCGTAAGGAACAATAAACTAACTCGGTTCGAAATCCGAATAAAGAAAATTCCTAAGAAATTTTTTCCGTTTTCAAACCTTTCCTCAAGAGAAGCGAAGGAATGACAATAAAGATAATGAAGATACATTACACTAAAAAAGGTCTTTCTTTAAGGAGAGATGCTTCAATACAGCAAGGGAGATAGCCCCGGTTACGATTCCTGTTGCCACCGAGAGCAGCAAGAAGATTGGAAAGAGGTTGAGAACTGCCCTGCTTCTTATGAGAAAAAATGATGCAATGAGGAGTTGCGCTGTGTTATGGGTGAGAGCACCCCAGAGCGAGATACCCAGAGGAGAAAAGAGAGCCGAAGCGATGGATAGCATAAGACCCATTATGCTCACGCTGAGCAATCCTCCTGAGAGGGACAGAAGAAAGGCAGGGGTAAAAAGGTTTCCAATGATTAATGCACCAACACATGATTTTATCAGGGCAACAAGCAACGCGAATTTAAATCCAAGCAGGTAAAGAGCGATAATAACTATAATATTTCCGAATCCAAATCTCATCCAGGGAAGTGGTCTCGGTATGAATGTTTCCATGACATAGATCACAACAGCAAGACTCGCAAGAATAGAGATTAATGCAATGTTTCTACTGCGTAATTGCATCAACGCTCCTTTGTTTCTTGCCTTCAATGCTGACAATCAATTTGTTGGGTATGCAAATAATGGCTTGCCCGGGGCTTGTAATCCAGCCGGTTTTCATACAGATTTTCAGGGGACAGCTGGATTCTGCGATGCAAACTTTTCCATCGGTAACTCTCACCGCTACTATTCCTGTCTTTCCATGTAATGTGATCGTGGTGTCTCTATGGATCGGGAAACGGTACAGGATTTTTCCATCCATTTCAATAATGAAGGACTGTGCTTCATTAGTTTTCGATTTTTGCAGGATAAATCCACTGAGAGAAAGGGATAGTAAGATAATGATAAGAATACCGTCTGCGGGACGAAGCCGTATTGCATTCGGTTTTTTATACAATGACATTGATTCCTTTGTTTGTTATTCTTTCTACAGAATGATGGTAATACTTTTTCCACAATTGCTGCAGTTCGTGCCGTTCAGCCCACAGATCCGTGCTCCATGATAACCCCTTCTCTCAATGAGAAGATTCTTGCACCTCGGGCAGTAGGTGTTGTTTGAATCCTTGATATGTATGTTACCAACATATACGTAATCAAGTTTCTCTTTCGCCTTCCTGTATGCAAATTCCAATCGTTCCTGCGGTGTTGGAGGATTGTCTAATTTGTAATGAGGGAAGTAGCGCGAGAAGTGCAGGGGGATGGTCGGGTCAAGATTGTAAACCCAATCGATGAGGTCTATAATATCTTCATCCGAATCATTGAGGTCTGTTATGAGGAGATTTGTCAATTCAACATGGCTTGATTTGTGTGCCATGGTGATTGTTCTCTGAACAGTGAAGAGGTCGCCTTTTACTACCTTCCGGTAAAAAGTTTCACGTATTGATTTGAGATCAATATTGAATGCATCAATGAGCGGAAGGAGTTGTTTAAGTGGCTCTTCCTCGATTATGCCATTGGTAACCAGTACATTCTTGAGTCCTGCCTTCTTAACCAATTTCCCTGTATCGAGCAGGAATTCGTACCAGATAAGCGGTTCTGAGTAGGTGTAGGCAACGCCAATCGAATCGTATTTCTTGCATAGAGAAACCACGTCGCGTGGTGTTATTTCACTGGTGTGAATCTCTTTCTGGGATATTTCTGCATTCTGACAGAACGGACATTTCAGGTTGCATCCATTGGGAGCAATGGACAGGATTTCTATTCCCGGATGGAAATGATACAGAGGTTTTTTTTCGATAGGGTCAACGCATAAGGATGTTGTCCAACCATAATTCACCGCATACAGTTTTCCACCAATATTTTTTCTACCAAGGCAAAGTCCTACTTCTCCCGGTCGTAAGATACATTTATGGATACAAAGAGTACATCGTGTTTTTTTTTCCTTTATTGTTTCATAAAAAAGCGCTTCTTTCATTGCATATCCACTCCCCTTGAAGATATGATAGTAATTCTTCCCTCTTCTTCATACATGATAACACCTTCAACATCATGAAGATTTTCAATGAGCTTCATTCCCTTTTCTGGTCCGAGAACGAAAATTCCTGTTGCAAGTGCATCTGCGACGAGTGCTTCCTTTGCTATAATCGTTACACTGATACATCCATTTGCGGGGTATCCAGTTAAGGGGTTGAAGATATGATGGTATCGTTTTCCGTCGTGAATAAAGTATCGCTCATAATTTCCTGATGTTGCAACCGCGCCCTCATTGATGTGT
>SOKD01000327.1 GCA_004376305.1 Candidatus Cloacimonadota bacterium
ATTCCACCATATTCACGTACCATCTAACAAGAGATGCGGATGAACTTTCACTCAAACTTTTTACGTCAGGTGGAAAGCTTATTAAAGAATTCATAGAAAGTAATGTGAATGAAGGATATCATGAGATCGTCTGGGACTTGAAGGATAAGAAAAATAATCCTGTAGCCAACGGTGTTTACTTTTACCGATTTATAGCACGGAGAAGGGGCGAAGAAATCATTAGAACATTCAAAATGGCTGTTCTGAGATAACACTTTCCTTTTCTGGCGCGGCGCTTTCTTTTCTTGACAAAAAAAGAAGTCTATGCTAATATCGCAATCTGATTAAGCTTACTATAAGCAAATAACGGTGAAGAAAAGTATGAAGAACAATAAATCCCGTAATTTTAGGAACTTTTTATTTTGCAGGAATGGACAATTATGAGAGTTATTGGGGGAAGCGCTAAAAAGCAAAAACTCATAACAGGCTACGAAACTGTTAGACCAACAAGCGATACGATCAAGGAAACCCTGTTTAACCTACTCGGAGATCTCAAGCAAACGTATTTTCTTGATCTCTTTGCTGGCACAGGAAATATAGGAATAGAAGCTCTCTCCCGAGGAGCTGCCTCTGCCATTTTTGTTGAAAAATCAGTTTCACTCTGCAAAATTATCAGACAGAACTTAAAATTAACTCATTTTGATGAAAAAAGTTCTGTATTAAGAAGAGAAGTCACAAAATCCCTTTTTGAAAATTTCCTGGACAAATGTTTCATCTTTGATATTGTCTTTGCTGATCCACCATATGAAAAAGGGATGATCAAAAAACTTTTTGAATGTTTTGATAATAGTATCATTTCAAACGACGGTGTTCTCATTGTTCAACACTCCATCAGGGAAAAACCGCTACGGAAGCCAAGCAGGGAATTGAAGATCGGTGATACAAATCTCTCGTTTTTCGAATCGAAATTGAAACAATGAAAGCTGTATATCCTGGCACGTTCGATCCCATAACAAAGGGACATCTTGATGTTATCAATCGAGTTCAAAAACTCTTCTCGGAAATTGTAATTCTCATCGCCTACCACAATGAAAAAGAACCGCTCTTTACCATCAAAGAGCGAAAAGAAATGATAACGGAAACTGTCAAGAAAATGGAAAACGTTGGAGTCGATTCCTATGATGGGCTTCTTGTCGATTACGCAAAGAAGCATAACATCAGAATTATCATTCGGGGACTCAGAGCAATTTCGGATTTTGAGTATGAATTCCAGATGGCACTTATGAACAGGAAGATCCGTCCTGAGGTGGAAACGCTCTTTCTTGTTCCCCATGAATCCTACACATATCTCAGTTCAAGTCTTATAAAGGAAATTATTGCAGTGGGCGGTAATGTTTCGCATTTCGTTCCTCCAATTGTGAACACCTATCTGAAGAACCGGATAAACAAGGAGGACTAACATGAAATTTTCAAAGCGCGTCGAGCAACTCTCCGACTCTGTAACGCTGAAAATAAACGCCAAAGCAAAGCTGCTTGCCGCGCAGGGAAAAGACATCATTAACCTTTCAGCAGGCGAGCCTGACTTTGATACTCCGGAAATTATTAAATCGAAAGCCAGGGAAGCGATCGATAAAGGATACACAAAATACACACCTGTTTCTGGTATACAACCACTCAAAACAGCAATTGTGGACCGGTATAAAAACAAATTCGGAGTTTCCTTTTCTGATGATTATGTGTTGGTATCTTCCGGCGCAAAACAGGCACTCTACAACACTGTTGAAACACTTTGCGGTCCTGGGGATGAAGTGCTTATCCCTGTTCCGTACTGGGTAAGCTACCCGGAGATGGTAAAAATTTCACTTGCAAAACCCGTTTTCATAGACACAACAAAAACCAATTATGTACTTATGCCTGAAAACATCGATAAAGCGATAAACAAAAACACAAAACTGCTCATCCTGAACTCTCCCTGCAACCCAACTGGTGTTGTCTATTCAGCCACTTTATTACAGGAAATTGCATCCATTGTGCACCAAAAAGGTATCTTCTGTATTGCAGATGAGATTTACGACGAATTGGTCTACGATTCAGTAAGCTATGAAAGCATGATTACATTCATCGGTTCTGGATCCAGCAATTTCATTGTGGCAAACGGCGTTTCAAAAACATATTCAATGACTGGATGGCGAATTGGATATGCCATAGCCTCTCCAGAAATTATCAAAAAGGCATCAAAGATACAGGCACATACAACATCCTGCGCATCATCAATATCACAATATGCAGCTCTTTCAGCCCTCACGTCTGGTAATTCAATTATTCAAGAAATGCAGGAGGCTTTTAATGCAAGAAGAAAACTGGTAATAGAGCTGTTTTCGGATATGGATGGTATCACCTTTCCCTGTCCGGAAGGAGCTTTTTACTTATTCTTCAATATCAGCAATTTCTATGGCAAAAAAGTCAATACATCTGTTGCTATGGCTGAGTTCCTTTTAGAAAATTATCATGTCGCTGTCGTTCCAGGAGCTGCCTTTGGGGATGACAAATTTCTGAGACTATCCTACACCCTATCCCTCAAAAAACTTAAGGAAGGAATTTCAAGGATACGAAAGGGATTGCTTGATGTTTGTCGATAAGGTTCAATTAATTGTCCAATCGGGAAAAGGAGGGAATGGCGCAGTAAGTTTTAGAAGAGAAAAATTTGTACCGAAAGGTGGTCCTGATGGTGGTGATGGCGGGAAGGGCGGTAATGTCATTCTCGTCGTCGATAGTAATCTCAACAACCTTTATCATCTACGGCATACGCCAACAATCAGAGCGGGTAAGGGCGGCAAAGGAAAAGGAAAAAGAATGCACGG